>NZ_CAXAOY010000024.1:0-88820 GCF_963970975.1 Pseudomonas sp. RA_15y_Pfl1_P11 | reverse complement strand
CATCTGCGCTCGCCGCACAAAGGCCGCCACACCACCCAAACCGAGCACATGCCCAAAAGTCACCGCGAACATGCCGAATGGACGCCGCAGCGACTGATCCACTGGGCTGAGCAGACCGGGCCGAACACCGCTGGTGTCATCGCTCATATCCTCGAACGCCGAATCCATCCGCAGCACGGTTTCCGCGCCTGCCTGGGGATCCTGCGCTTGGGCAAACAGTACAGCGAAGAGCGGCTGGAAGCCGCGTGCCAGCGTGCGCTGGCACTGGGTGCATGCAGTTACAAAAGCCTGGAATCGATCTTGCGCCAAGGCCTTGAACGCCTGCCGCTGGCCCAGCAAAACCTGCCGCTGCTGCCCGACGAACACATCAACCTGCGTGGCCCCGGCTACTACCACTGACCTGAAAAAGGATCACCAAAATGCTACCCAACCCGACACTCGACAAGCTGCAAACCCTGCGCCTGCACGGCATGATCAAGGCGCTTGGCGAACAAGATGCAACGCCTGACATCAACGATCTCAGCTTCGACGAACGCCTCGGTCTGATGGTCGACCGCGAGCTGACTGAACGTGAAAACACGCGTCTGAGCAGCCGCCTGAAACTGGCACGACTGCGCCACAACGCTTGCCTGGAAGACATCGATTACCGCAGCCCGCGTGGCCTGGACAAGTCCATGATCCTGCAACTGGGAAGCGGCCAGTGGCTGCGCGATGGCTTGAATCTGATCATCGGCGGCCCGACCGGTGTAGGCAAAACCTGGCTCGCCTGCGCGCTGGCCCACAAGGCCTGCCGGGACGGCTACAGCGTGCGCTACCTGCGCTTGCCGCGCTTGATGGAAGAGCTGGGCCTGGCCCACGGAGACGGCCGCTTCGCGAAACTGATGGCGGGTTATGCCAAGACCGACCTGCTGATCTTGGACGACTGGGGCCTAGCGCCGTTTACCGCTGCGCAAAGGCGCGACATGTTGGAACTGCTGGACGACCGTTACGGCAACCGCTCGACGCTGCTCACCAGCCAGATGCCGGTGGACAAATGGCATGCGCTGATCGGCGACCCGACCTTGGGCGATGCGATCCTCGACCGGCTGGTGCACAACGCTTATCGAATCGAACTAAAGGGCGAATCGATGCGCAGACGCGCAACGAAATTGACGGCAACAGGGACTTCAGAATAACAATGCAAACCTGCGTCGCTGCGCTCCGACTGCCTGTCCAAATGGGCGTGGATCAGGTGTCCAAGTGAGCGTGGAACGAGTGTCCAAATGATCGTGGACTGGGTGTCCAAATGTCGTGGAATCCGCAGCCTCGGCCAGAAGCGGCCGTCGGGTGTGTACGAAACTCGGGGCGATTCAAGTTTTGGCGAACTGTTTTTACACACTCTGGGCGGTCTGCGCCCCTCACGAGGGCAGCAGTCGGCCAGTTATCATCTCAGATCTCAGAGATTACGCTCTGAACCCTTCGAGTTGAGGACTGCCTCCCAAGCTCTCGGCCACAGTGAAGGCTGCCGCATTTATTTCTAAATCTTACAGATGGCAATTTTGTCCGGTGAGCGCATATCTCCAGTGGTAGTGATTGTTTGTCACTCCGCCCATCCAGCCCCTCAAATTATTCACCTCGCTCGTAGGATCTGCTCGATGATTTCGACAAATGCCTTGACCAGCGGGCTGCGCTCGAGTTTGCGCGTCAATACCAGCAAGGGGGCCGTGGCCCCGGGTTCGGCCAAGGGCCGGTAGGTCACGCCGTGCTTGACCAGGGTCTGGGTGCACTGAGGCACCAAGGCGACGCCACGGCCTGCGGCGACCAAGGCGATGATCGAGGTGATCTGCTTTCCCTTCGGCGCGGGTAGGGGTCTCAGTGCGTGGCGCCGATATAGCGCCTCGATAATCTCGTTCAGTCCGGAACCGTAGTCGGTCGGGAAGGCGATCAATGGGTAGGCGCTCAGCTCAGTGAGTGTCACCTGTTCTTGCTGGGCGAGCGGGCTGTCACTGGCAATGGCTGCGATCAACTGCTCGTTGTCCAGGCAGATGGCTTGAATCTCAACATCTTCGGCGGGCGGCTGCATACGACTCATGCCAATATCCAGACGGCCCTCGATAAGTTGCGACCATTGGGTGCTGGACGCACCTTCTTCCACGGTCAGTTGCACATCCGGATATGCCGAGCCGAAGGCCTGAATGGTCTGGCTGAAGATGTCCGACAGCGCAATCGAACTGGCGTACCCCACCGCCAGATGACCAGCGGAACCCGCCGCCAGCTTGCTGGTAATGCTTGCCGTCAGATCGACTTGCTCCAGCACCGCCCGGGCGTAGGGTAGAAAGTGCCTGCCCTCCGAGGTGAGCGTGACGTTGCGGGTACTGCGATCAAACAGGCGAAAGCCCAGTTCCGCCTCCAGTGCCGAAATCTGCCGCGTCAGTGGCGGCTGGGCAATGTGCAGACGTGCCGCGGCACGGCCAAAGTGCAACTCGTCGCTGAGGATCAGGAAGTAGCGCAGGCGGCGGAGGTAAATCATCGTCATCCTTGAGGTATCAATTGGTCAGAAATAGGTATTGGATCCTTTCGACAGCCTACATTATAAAATTGTAAGAAATCATCACACGTAATCTTAGGAATCGTCGCGTGAGTTGTCCTCGAGTTGCCTTGTTTCTGGCTGGGTGCGCCGCTTTTATCAACCTTTATGCCACTCAAGGGCTGCTCTCCGAGTTGGCCGCGACGTTTCACATTTCCACCCTGCAAGCGAGCTGGAGCATTACCGTCACCACCCTGGCCGTGGCAATCACCGCCCCCTTTGTCGGCCGGTTGACAGCGTGGGGCGAGCAGCACCGGGTCATCGCCGTGGCCGCGATATGGCTGCCACTGCCTGCGGTGATGGTGGCCTGCTCGGGCAGTTTCAGCGAGCTGCTGCTATGGCGAGCGGTGCAAGGCATGTTGATTCCGGTGGTGTTTGCCACCAGCGTTGCCTACATCGGCGTGCGCTGGAGCGGCGGGGCCGTTACGGAAATGACCAGCCTGTATATCGCCGGTACGGTTCTGGGCGGCTTTAGCGGACGCTTTTTGTCTGGCCTAGTGGCCGAGTGCGATGACTGGCGCCTAGCGCTGACAGTGCTGGCCACTTTGAATCTGATCATAGGTTTGGGGGTTTTCCTGCTGTTGCCGCGTAACCTTCGGTCACCCGTACAAACGCCTACCGATCGCGAGGCAATGCGCAGCGAATTGCTAAGCAGACCATTGCTGACCACCTATGCCGTGGGGTTCTGCGTGCTGTTCGCCCAAGTCGCGATGTTTACATATGTCGGCTTACACCTGAGTCGGGCGCCGTTTGCGCTGGGCAGCGCTGCGCTCGGTTCAATTTATGCGGTGTTCCTGCTGGCACTGGTGGTGGTGCCGATCGCCGGGCGCATGAGCAAGAACCTGCCTCGTAGTGAATTGGTGAGGGTTGCGGCATGGCTGGGCGTCAGCGGCTCGGTGCTGACCCTGTGGTCATCGTTGTGGCTGATCGTTGTCGGTCTGGCGCTCAGTTGCACCGGCGTGTTCCTCGCCCAGTCTGCGGCCAACTCCTTTATCACCGCCCATGCCCGGCAAAACAAGGCCGGCGCCGTGGGCGTATATCTAACCTGCTACTACGTGGGCGGCAGCTTCGGCGCGTTTGTGCCTGGCGTGCTGTGGGAGCGATGGGGCTGGCCTGGCTGTATCGCGTTGATCGCGGTTTTCCAGTTGCTGCCGCTGCTGATCGTGCGGAGTGGCTGGAAGTATTCCCCGTTGCCATCCTCGGCGCTCCCGCGCCCTTGAATGTGCCTGAAATCATCATCCAACAAGGAAAAAGATAGATGACCGTGAGTAACCTGCTGACGCTGCAAAGCCAGCTGTTGACCGTGATAGACCCGGTGCTGGAACTGATGCCGGCCGGGGTTCTGAAGCAAGCGTTGGTGGATGCGTTTCGCAGTCAGGAATCGGAACTGCTGGACATCGAACGTACGTTCCAGACGCTTACCTCGCGTCGCCATGCTGTGCCGCAGTTGCGCAAGTTCTTTGGCAGTTGGTCGAAAACCAACAACTCGGCCGCCAGTGTGTCCGGCCTGGCCAACCGCATCACGCTGCTGGCGCGCTCCGAGCAGTGGGGCGAAGCGGCGCAACGGCTCTACCGGGTCTGCGGCAGCCTGCAACGGATCACCGACGAGGACCTCGGCGCACTGAGCAATACGCTGCATTCCGAGCTTTTTTACAACATGGCAACGCCGATCTGCGGTGACGATCAGTGGCTGCTGAAAGACAGCTGCATGCCGTCTGCGCAGGCCTTCAAAGACTGGACGGACGCGCGACGCCTGCGTGACCGAGACCTGTTACAGGGGCTGCTGGTCACCCTGGTTCACGAGGTCTACACCCACGGTGAAGTGGAGGTCATTCATCCGCTGTTCAAGCAATGGTTCGAGCGCGACATGGGCGTGCCGCCCGCGCAGGTACGGGCCACGGTTGCCTGGGTCACCGTGCACACCGGCGGCACTGAAAGTAATCACTTCGCCCATGCGGTTGCAGCGGTCGAGGAGTTCGTTGATGTCATGAGCATCGCGGTGGTCAAGTCCGCCGCCCAGGAAGTCTTCTGCCAATACCTGCAGCGCAAGGCTGCGGTGATGCGTGAGTGCGGCCAATACCTGGGCTGATAGACAACGACCCGAACAGCGCTTGGGAAAGTATCAATAATGACGGAATCGGTATTGGCCCGTACTTCAGGTTTTGATCAAGATACTGACGTTTCGGATCAGGCGTGGATTTGATGTGCCTGAAGTTGGAGATTTACAAACTATGGACGATTGCAAGGAAAGCCGTATGCAGCTCATTGTTTTTTGCCCGCCGAAAATTCTTCTCCAGCACTCTGCCGCGAGCTGGTCTGCCGCTCTTGGCAAGGGAGGCATGCTGTTGAGCTGTGCCTCGCGATATGAAGAGATTGCGGCGCATCTGGGCCATACCGTCCGCTTCCAGCTCTTCGACAACTTTAACGACAGCGCGCTGGTCGAGATCGATGTTTATGAGCTTGCACGGGAGCTCCATGCGCCTTTGTGTGTGGCGCTGGCCGAGATCGATGTACTGCGGGTGGCGCGCATCAATGATCGGCTCGGGATTACGCTGGATGCCGAGGATCGCGCTTCGTTTTACCGAGACAAGTTCCTGATGAAGCAACGTGCCAGGGACTGCGGGTTTGCCATCGCCGAAATGGCATCGATCAGCAATGCCACGGAAGCGGTTCACTTCAGCGAGCGCTTCGGTTTCCCGGTGGTCATCAAACCTCGCGATGGCCGCGGCTCGAACGGCGTGGAGGTGCTTGACGACGCGCAGCAGTTGCGGGAGTGGCTGGCCGGGCGCACTTCAAGCACGTTCCACAACCTAATGATCGAAAGCTATGTACGTGGCAGCCATTACATCGTCAATGGCCTGTACATCGATGGCCGTCCGATCCTGGTTTCACCGGTTCGGGTTATGACTTCGGCGCTGGATTTCCTCGGCGGCAAATCACATGACCTGCACATGCTCGACGCCGACAACCCGATGCGCGACAGGCTGGTTCGCTATGCGCGTTCGCTAGTCGAAGATGTGCTGCAATCCGACCCGACCATGCTGTTTCATCTCGAACTATTCGTGGATGGACATGACGAGATCGTCCTTTGCGAAATCGCCTCGCGGTTGGGTGGGGTGTTCTTCAATCAGGAGCTGACCCACGCCTGGGGCCTTGATCCGCGGATGAGCTTCCTGCGCGCGCTGCATGATCCGTTCTACCGCCCTGAGCCAATGGCCGCGCCGCTGCGGATGGTTGGGCATATCAGCATCCCGCCGCGGGTCGGTCTGCTGCGCGACGTCCCGCAAACCTGCCCTCTCGACGGTGTCCTGGAGTACCGAATTTCCGCCAGGAAGATGACCTCTTATGGCGGTATGGAATTCACCAACTCGGAAATCCTCAACGCCATTGTGGCAGGCCAGGATGAGGCCGAGTTGCGCAATAAGCTGCATCAGGTCGAAGCCTGGTTCCACGAGAGTTGCGACTGGTCGGGCAGCGAAATCGCCGCCGCGATATAGACCTTACGCCAGACTCCTTCGACATTAATTGAGCTGACCTTCCTGAGCTGGACGGAATCGTCACGCCTGCAGAAAAGTGGATATCCAATGAAGACTGTGTTCGAAAGCCTTATCCCGATTCCCGTGGCGGCCCTGGGCGCATTTCTCGGTTACATGACCGGGCTTCCGCTTGGTGAACTGATCGGCGCGATCTGTCTGGTCACGGCGCTCAGTAAAATGGGCGTTCGCATGCGCATGCCGTATCCGTTCGTGGCCACCGTGCAGTTGCTGCTCGGGATCAGTGTCGGCTCCATCGTCACCGCCTCGATGATGCATGAGCTGACGGATTTCAGCATTCTGGTCGGTCTGCTCATCTGCATGACTACACAGATTTTCGTCGGCTACAACTGGCTACGGCGCATGGAGCGGTGGGGGCATATAGAAAGCCTGCTCGGGTCCATTCCTGGCGCAATGGCGGCGGTGATGACGGTCTCGGGAGAGGATGGCCCGGCCTCCGGGCGCATCGCGTTCGTGCACATTGTCCGTTTGCTCGCGCTGTTGCTGGTGGTGACGATCATTGCCGGTGGGCACGCCGAAAGCGCGGCGCCGGTGCTGGGCTCGTTTGATAATTACCTTGGCGTGATCCCTCCGGCGATCGCGGCTGTGGTCGCCGGTTATCTGCTGGAGCGCTTCGATGTTCCTGCGCCTTACATGTTGACCGGGCTGATTTGCAGCGCCACGGTCAACGTCGGTTTTCCTCAAGTCCATCTGCATGTTCCTGATCCGCTGGCGGTCGTTGCGCTGATCCTGCTAGGCGGCCTGATCGGCATTCGCCTCAAGGACATCACGCTCAAGGATTTCGTGCGCTACATCCGCGCCGGTCTGATGGTCACCGCCCTGACGTTCTGCACGACACTTCTGGTTGCCTTCGCGTTCAGCAAGCTGACAGGCAAGCCGTTCCTTTCGCTATTCATGTCGTGGGTTCCTGGCGGTGTTGAGGTGATGACCGCAGCGGCTTTGCTACTCAAGCTCGATCCTGCCTTCGTGATGCTCAATCACGTGGTGCGGATGTCGATCATCCATATTTCGCCAGCGTTCCTGCCCAAACGGCTGCTGCAGGAAAACCCTCAGCCTGAACAGTAATTGATGCAAAAAACTTGAATGACAAGGATTTGATCTTTATGAGTATTGCTATTCACGACCCAACGTTGCGCGACGGAAACCATGCTGTCTCCCATACCCTGAGCCTGGAGGATATTGCCTCCTACTGCCGCGCTGTCGATGGCTGCGGCCTCAGCGTTGTAGAAGTCGGCCACGGAAATGGTCTGGGTGCGTCCTCCCTGCAACTCGGACTTGCGCGCTACAAAGACAGCGAGATGCTCGAAACGGCGCGAGCCAACCTGACGCACTCCAGACTCGGCATCCACATGATTCCCGGGTTTGCCAGGCTGAGCGACATTGATACCGCACTGCAGATCGGCGTCGACGTGCTGCGCATCGCGTCCCATTGTACCGAGGCCAGCCTGACTGAGAGCTACATCGAACATGCGCGGTCCAAGGGCGCGTATGTCCAGGGTGTGCTGATGATGACCCACATGGCCAGCCCCGAAACGCTGCTTGAAGAAGCATTGAAGCAGCAGGGCTATGGCGCCAATGCCCTGGTTCTGATGGATTCGGCGGGGCACTTTGACCCGGACAGCACCCGCGAAAAAATCGGCCTGCTTGTCAGGGAGCTTGCTATTCCCGTGGGCTTCCATGGCCACAACAATCTTGGCTTGGCGGTAGCCAACTCGCTGGCTGCCGCCCAGGCCGGGGCGACCATCATTGACGGCTGCATGCGCGGATTCGGCGCGGGTGCAGGCAATACTCAGCTGGAAGTGCTGTGCGCGGTGCTTGAGCGCTACAAGTTCAAGACCGGAGTGAAGGTCTTTGACCTTTGCCGCGCTGTCGAGAGCCTTGAGGATTTCGCTCCGGTCAGGACTCCCACGGTGGTGAAGACTGCCAATCTGATCAGCGGCCTCTACGGCGTTTGCAGCGGGTTCGAGAAGCACGTCGCGCGCGCGGCGGCGGAATTTCGCGTCGAGCCGCGAAAAATCTATGAAGAGCTTGCGCGATGCAACGCCGTTGCCGGCCAGGAAGATCTAATCATCTCGGTCGCCAGCCGCCTTTCTCAACCCTTCGTCGCCTGATTCTGGAGCTAAAAAAATGACTTTGAAAACCGCCATCATCGGCAGTGGCAATATCGGCTGCGACATTTTGTGTAAGGTGCTTGCCCATCCTGATCTGAATTGCACGCTGGTTGCCGGTCGCTCCCTGCACTCCTCCGGCCTTGCGTTTGCCCGTGAGCGCGGGGTCACCACCACCGCGGACGGCATCGACGGCCTGTTTGCCCGGATAAACGAATTTGATCTGGTGTTCGATGCCACCTCGGCGGCCGACCATGAAGCCCACGCACCGCGCCTTATCGAGGCCGGGAAAGCGATCATCAACCTGACCCCGGCCTCTCTGGGCTCGTTGTGCGTGCCATCCCTCAACGGCGTCGAGCTGACCGAGGCGAGCAATATCAACATGATCACCTGTGGTGGTCAGGCTTCCATCCCGCTTGCGGCCGCGATCGCCCGGGCTAATCCAGGCGTGCGCTACATCGAGGTGGTGTCATCGATCAGCGCCGAAAGCGCCGGCCCGGCTACTCGGCGAAACCTAAGCAACTACATCACTACCACCGAGAATGCGCTGAGCCATTTCACCGGTTGCAAGGACGTCAAGGCGATCCTCAACATCAATCCGGCCAAGCCGAATGTCTTTATGCAGACCGCGGTTTCGGCGCTGATCGAGACGGCTGATCTGGCCTCCACCCGCCGTGAAGTGGAACGTGCCGTGACCCAGGTGCAGTCTGCTGTGCCTGGGTATCAGGTGATCGTCGATCTACATTACAGCGAGGGACGTTTGTTCACCATGGTACGCGTTGAAGGAGCAGGGGATTTTCTCGATCCAAGCGCCGGCAACCTCGACATCATCACTGCGACCGCAACCCACATGGCCGCGCTCATGGCCCGAGGCCGCGTGACCGAACGCGCAGCCTGACTCAGCGTAACGGGGAGACTTTTATGCCTACTCTTTCGCCAGATATCGAATTTGCAAGATTTTGCCCGATCCTGGGTGTCGTTCAGAAGGTAAGGGAAACGCTGCATCCAGTGATCGATCTCGGTGTCGGTGTGCCGGGTTTTCTTCCGGCGCCGCATATCGTCGAGGCGGCCGTCAAGGCTGCCTGCGAACACTCCGGGGGGTATGGATCGAGCCGCGGAGATGAAGCGCTGCTGGCGGCGTATCTGGGTTATCTGCACGAACAGGGGTTCACCTACTATCGCGAGCAGAATCTGGTGGCTGGCCTCGGCGCCAAGCACCTGTTGTTCAGTGTGCTACGCGCGATCATCCGCCCCGGCGACGAGATCCTCGTGTCTACCCCTTGCTGGCCGACCTATTTCGACATTGCCGATCTAGTCGGAGCGGGCGTGGTCAACGTCACCTGCTCGGCGCAAACCGATTTCAAGATGACGGCGCAAGCCCTTGAAGATGCCTTGTCCGACAAGGTGCGGGTGGTCATGCTGAACTCGCCGGGCAACCCTACCGGCGCCGTGTATTCCGCCGAGGAACTCGCTGCGTTGGCAGAGGTGCTGCGTAAACAGGATATCTGGATCATTTCGGATGACGTATATCAGCGATTCGTCTACGACATGGATAGCTGCCCCAGTCTGCTTTCGGTCGCACCGGACCTGAGTGACCGTATCATCAAGATCGATAGCGTATCCAAGCTCTATGGGATGCCGGGTTGGCGGGTCGGGCTGTTGGCGGCCACTGAGCGGATTGCCGCGGCGGTCACCACGCTCAATTCTAACTCGATCTCGAATATCCCACCGATCCCGGCGGCTGCGGCAGCGGTGGCCTTCAGCGGTGACCAGGCATTCTCCTACGCAGCAAGAGACCGCTTGTACAGCCAGCGCCAGGCATTGCTTGCTGACTTGCAGGGTGCGCCACACCTTAGGTTCTGCCCACCATCGGGGGCGTTTTATCTGTTCATGGATATCAGCCAGACCCTGGGCAAATCCCTGCATGGCAGATTGATCGCCGATGACGAGGCATTTTGCGCCTTGCTGCTGGAGGAATACGGCGTCGCGCTGATTCCCGGCAGCTTTTTTGGTGCACCGGGTCATGCGAGATTGTCGTACTCCGGCGATGCCGAGCAGGTCAGGTCCGGGGCCGCGCGCTTGAGAGAGTTCCTGTCTGCCATTTCGTGATACCGGTCTGGCAGGGGCTAGGTTTGGCGCCGCTGAAGTGTCATGAATCGGCTAACCGCGAGCTGCTCTACGTTCCTCTGGTACTGGGAGTGGCTGGCTAAGTCACGTCTGCTGCCGGGCCGAAACACACGTAAGGGAAACCGTTTAATATAAGGAAATACCTTGATGAAAAATGCCTTTGCAATCGTAGGCTGCGGCGCGACGGCTATCGCATTCCTGCAGCGTCACCTGGATCGCGTCGCTGCACGCACCGCACCGGCCGGGACCATTTACCTCTTCGAAAAACGCGAAGACTTCGGGCGCGGCGCGGCTTATCAGGCTGATCTGCAGAGCAACATCCTCAATACCAAAACAGGTTTCATTACGCCCTATCCGCATCTCCCTGGTCATTTCCAGCGCTGGTTGGAGGACCATCCCGGGGCGTGGCAGCATGCCTTTCCCGAGTTTCGTCCGACCCCGGAGAGCTTTGCTCCGAGGGCCTTGTTCGGCGTTTACCTGCAGAACCAGATCAAGAAGATCGTATTGCGTGGCGCCTCGCTCGGCTGCCAATTGGTGCTGATGAATGCCGAGGTCTGCGCTATCGATCTGATTGACGGGATGGAGACCGTGCGGACGCGATGCGGGCTGAGTTTCGTCACGCACAAGGTCTTGCTGTTCTGCGGGCCGTTGGCCAAAAAAATTGATTCTGACAAGCATGACGAGCGCGTCCTGGCGACACCCTATCCGGTTGCGCGCCTGCTGAAGACAATTTCCCCGGACGAGCGGGTGGCCGTAATCGGTGCGCGGTTGAGCGCCATCGACACGGTGATCGCGCTGATTGAAGGCGGGCATCGTGAGTTGATTCGCATGCATTCGCGTAGCGGCTACTTCCCCGTGGTTCGCGGAACCCAGGAGCGCGTCGAGCTCAAGCACCTGACCCTCGAGGGTGTTCGCGCGCTGGTCGCGCAAAACGGGCCGTTGCAGATCAGTGATCTGGTCGCACTGTTTCACAAGGAACTGGCCGCCCACGACCCGGCCTCGACGAGTGCGGTGATCCCTCTGCCAGCACCGCCGGCCGACGTCATTAGCTTCATCGAGAACGAGATCAATGTCTCGCAAGCTCCGCGTATCTGGCAGGCCATCCTCTATGCAACCAACGGTTTCATCGAACACCTTTGGCAGGCACTGGACGACACTGCACAAGCCAGGTTCATGAGAGAGTATTTCAGCTTCTTCATGGCCTACCGCGTCTCCATCCCGGCGGAAAATGCACGCAAGATCCTCGGTTACCTGCGAAGAGGCCAGCTGGAGTTCGTCCCCGGTGCGTTCGCCGCGCCCGAGCCGGTTGATGTACCGGGGCTGAGCATTCGCGGGGCTGGCTGGGAGCATGTCTATGATCGGGTGATATACGCAACTGGCTTTCCTCGAGATGCGAACCTCATTGAGTCAACCTTGCTGGGCTCGCTGATCAAGAACGGCACGGCCACCTGTCATCATATGGGTGGCATCTGCGTCGACCCGGATACCTACCGCATTCAGGGCCGGACGGGCTCGGCACGGCAGATTTATGCGGTCGGTGAGCTAACCGTGGGGCAGTTCTTCTTCACCTCTGCGCTAGAAATCAACGGGCGACACGCCTTCTGTTGCGCGGACGCGATGCAATGGCGCGAAGAAAAGCAAAGGGTTGAGCGCGTGGAAGAGCATGTCTGAAAAACATAGGCACAGCAGTCGTGAGTGGCCTGATGCGGGATCTAGTGTTAGTCAGCAAACAACCGGGATTACATGCATAAAGGTGTTTTGAGCCTAGCAGGCTAATATAAGCGCGGGACTGCTGGCCCCACGCGTATGCCAGAATGTTTCGCTCCGATTGGCTATTGCTGGTCTTGAGCTGCCCACCGAGAACGATAGCATTGGGTCGATTACGACAGGCAGCTATTGGCCGATTGTGTTGAAAAAGTCGGTACTTCCAGACTGCCCGCGTACTGACTGCTCAAAATGCATTTTTTGCGCGCAGCTACGCGAAATCTGAGCCCGAAATCCTCTGCACAAAGTAAAGATTTCAATCTCAAGCGCTTACTTTTCTGCCGCGGAAACTATGGCCGACTTTTTCAGCAGAATCGGCCGATTTCTGCCTGTCACCACCCTGAGCTAGGGGTCTGTTTACGCCGGTGAAGGCGCACCCAGTGAGCTGGTCAGATCCGATGCAGATAACTGGTCAAGTCGAATGCAAATGGGTGGTCAGTGGCAATGCAAGCGGGTGGTCAAGTGGAATGCAATTCTCCACCAACCATCACGGGGGCAATTGCCAAGGCTCTGGCTGCGTATCCGTTAGTACTCCCGATTGTTGGTGCTGGGTGTGTGATCGCAGTCGTATATCTGACTACGCGCCCAGGCGCCTGTGTTAGTTTTCTTTGGTGAAGGCTTCTGGTCCTTGTAGCTGACAGTC
Organism: Pseudomonas sp. RA_15y_Pfl1_P11; assembly: GCF_963970975.1. Lineage (NCBI taxonomy): Bacteria > Pseudomonadati > Pseudomonadota > Gammaproteobacteria > Pseudomonadales > Pseudomonadaceae > Pseudomonas > Pseudomonas sp. RA_15y_Pfl1_P11. Next base: position 76,058 of record NZ_CAXAOY010000024.1, on the reverse strand, counting down.
GCTCCAAAAGACAGGAACGCAAGCTTGGAACCATCCAAGACTCTGCAACCTTTGCCACAGCGGGGGGAGGGAGCGCAAAGCCTTGAAGTACCGCCTGGCGCAACTCATGCCTGCACACCCTTGAACGCTTCAGTTTGCTCCAGAGCAGCCGCACGTCTGTCACCTTGGTCTATAAGGACGTCAAGCGCGTTCAATAGAGCTTGGGCATCGTCCTGTTTTAAAGGAAAATTCCAATCGGCCTGACGCTGTATAACCCCGGCCAGCCGAGCGGGGAGTGAGGTTCCGATCCATCTTTCTTCTGCGTTGTCGATGCAGCGGAGCGCCGCTGTTGCTTGTTGGCCGAAATAGGAAACCGGGAATGCGGCACCGGCCCGAATACACAATTCGAGATACCTTCCCATCAAGTAGCTCGACCATCCGACGTGCCGGACCAACCGGTCTATGATCGGCATCACTGTCGCAATTTGAGACCAGTCGCCATTGGCAAATCGACACGCACCGGGCGCGTTTTTTTCAACATTTACGAATAAAAGTGCGTTGATCAATTCTGGCATTCCATGGCCATTTACCTGACCTGGTTGCCAGCTTCCAGGATCAAAGATTTTGTCGTTTATCACGCGAGATACGCAGTCATCAAGTAGTGAAATAGCGTTTTCCGGTATCTGCTTGTTGTCACAGATATGCCTACGGACGGCCATGTCCGCGAAGCGTGCGATGATTGCTAACGAATTGTCGTCGTTCCTCATGAACGGCTTGAGTAACTTGTCGCGTGCCTGATCTAGCGCGAAGAAGGGCGCGGTCCTTGCGAGCAAATCTCCGAGTGCGCGATTCCATTCAAACAGGTCTGAATCCCTGTCGCGCCTTCTGTGGTCGGTCTGCCACGGTGGCGTAATCCTTTCAGAGGTCCAGGTCACTAACTCGAATATCAGCGGCTCTAACAGTGGGCGGTACACGCTCGATGTCATCCACGCCTCAACCGGCATTTTCGATAGTAGAGTCGATGCGGTTTTAGGTTCAAAAAAAATGCTTGGCTGTTGCCAGAGATCTTCAGGATCACGCCCGCGTCGTTTCGCATCTGTTTGGGTCCACGCCAGTGGTAGCGCGGGCATAGGGCTGAGAGTCTGCTTATTAAACGTCTTGATCGCACTGGCTAGATGTCCATGCCGGGCTTTGTGATCGGATGAATAGTCCCACTGATGCTTGTGGAGTTTTCCTTCGTGCATGACGGAGAGATTCACTGATAAGCAGCCTACACACCAACGAAGATGTTCGTCTCTGTCCATGAAAAGGGCATCTAGAGCCAATTCGCTCACGATGTCGAGCGGATGCAAGACGAGGTTGAGCAGGCGCTCTGCGCTATCTGCTCGCGGTGAGTCGGATCGCCGGTCGTGATGCAGTGAAATTATCAGGCGAGTAGCGGGATGCCACGGGATTTTGGAGCCGGGGTGCGTGCCTTCAGAAGGCTTCATGGCTTCGACCTTGGACATCACTTCCCAGGCCCATTTGTAGTAGTCGTCATGGGTATTGCAAAACCGAATGACACAAGCCGCCACATTAGCGATGACGCACTGCGGCGACATCGACCCCTCCAACGTCGCAAAGGCATGTTTGACGTCAAGGCTCTTCGCGTAGGCAGCAGCCTGGCTGATGGTAAAGTCTTTACCGACCGCGCTGGCTTCCAATGATTTGGTGGCCCATGAGACAACACTCATGTCCCGGAGCATTACGGAGCTTTCCTCCAACATTTGCTGCTCATCTTTGGAGAGGAGGGGCGCTGGAGGTTGGTAGGTAACAGCGACAACCGTTTCGCTGTGCGGTGTATGTTTATAGTTTTGAGCGTCACCTAGCCAAGATGCGCGAGCAGATTGAAACCGACAGAAACGCTTACACGAAGCTCAAGGCCCACGACGTTATGGTCGGTGGTGCCTACGAACAGTCTGCCGAATTTTATGCAGAGATCATCGACAATTGCGGGGGCAAGTGTGAGTGGCTAGAAGCCGCATTGAAAAAAACGATAGGGGATGGTATCAACATGGCGGCCTACGCTGCGCTCGGAGGTGGTGGTGCTCCGAAGCCGTCGGCGGGTGTGGGGTCGGCAAGTGGAAGTGGTCCAAAAGCGACAGGAGCTGCCGGTGAAAGTGCAGGCGCCATGCGCCGATTGGACTATGAAGCTGCTCCCTACCACGGGAAAGTCGATAATGCAGTTAAGAGTCGTGCTCCGGTTAATGGTCAAGAAGCGCTAGATTTTTCGATTCAAGTTAAACCGACATCCCCTCGCCGAGTCGGAATTGACTACGATTCTAAAGATTTTGTTGTTTTTGACAAAACGCTAGATACGACTTATCACGGCCATGTCCGCTCTTGGAGTGATTTGCATCCAGACATGCAAAAAGCCCTGCAACAGGCAGGTATGGCTGATCGTAAAGGTAATATTCTTACTGGTGGGAAGCGATAATGAACTATCAAGATTTCCAATCTTATAATAAGCTAACTTTAGAAAAAGCTTTTGCTTCGAGGGATGTTAAGAGCATTTGTGAGGCACTTGTCTCCGTTGCTTTAAATGATTCTGATTGGAGATGGGCACAGAATAAATGCTTAGAATTCCTCAGCAACGAAAGCCCTGATGTTAGAGGGCTTGCAGCAACTTGTCTTGGACATATAGCAAGGATTCACCGCCAGCTTGATAAAGAAAAAGTACTCATTGCTCTTCGTGAACATCTAGATGACAACATCATCTCAGGGCAAATTGCGGATGCTCTAGACGATATCGATATGTTCTTGAGGTAGTATCACATTGGTATTGTCGTGCTGATGTTGATTTATCTGTAAAAGTCTCGTATCGGAGAAATCGGGGTCAGACCACGTTTTTACAAAGGTCAGCAACATTGCTCTTTAAAAAAATGAGAATGGTGGTCTTGAGAATGGAGGTCTGACCCCTATTTCTTGAACAGGTCGATCAACAGAGCGTTAGCCAAACCATCGACGCGATGGTTCAAGCTGATCCGAACCTTGCTTGGATGAAGCAGGCGGAAGCTCGGGGCGATATCGATTGGCGCCAAGTAAAAGAAATTCACGACAGCTTCAAGTATGAATCGTCCGGGCTGGGAGCCGGCGCCAAGATTGCCATCGCAATTCTGATGTCTTTCATACTTGGCCCTGCGGGTCTTGGGTTGAGTGGAACTAACTTGGCCGTCGCGGCCAGCTTGAGCACTACTGCAGTCACAAGCACCATTGATAACAAGGGCAATCTTGGTCTGGCGATTAAAGATACGTTCAGCGCGGGTAGCCTGAAGAACGCTGCGATTGCAGGGTTTACTGCTGGGTTTCTTGATTACGCCGACGATAAATGGTTTACGGCAGCCGATGGTGCAGGGTCCGCCACACAGGGTATTCAACCCACCGATGGTGCTGCTGTAAGCGCAGCTAACCCTTCCAAAGATATCTTCCGTTGGAGCAATGCGACTGATGCGGCGACTCGTACAGTAACGCGAGCAGTTATCAGCAGTGGTGTATCCACTGCGATTGGTGGTGGCAGTTTCAGTAGCAATTTCAACGCAGCGCTGCTGGGCGAGGCCGGCAACATGGCCATGGCCACCGGCTTCAATTGGGTTGGGGACCAAATCACCTTTCCAAACGGAAGTGTCCAGAAAATTGCTGCCCACGCCATCATGGGTGGCCTATTGGCAGAGCTGACGGGGAGTGACTTCAAAACTGGTGCAGCTGCTGCGGGATTGAACGAGGCCTTGATTGACGTCATGGCCGGTGCGGCTGGTAAAAATGAACAGCTGCAGTTGGTTTTTTCCCAGCTCACTGGTCTGGTGGGAGCTGCTGCTGTCGGGGGAGACCTCAACACTGGTTCAGTGATCGCTCAAAAGGCCACTACATTTAATTATCTTTTTCATGAGGAACTTGTTGAGAAAGAACGGAAGCTTAATACGTGCGCGACTGAAGATGCCTGTCAAAAAGTTCGCGATTATTACAATGACTTGGATGCAACTAGGAATAAAGGCTTTCCAAGTTTATGTCGTGATAATCCGACGATGTGCGAGCAAGTTTATGAACGGCTTAAAAATGAAACTCCCTCAAACTGGGCTTTAGTGGAGGAGCTGAGAAAGTCTGGTGTAGACAATGTAACTGGGCGCGCCATAGCACTCCTGACAGCGATGGACAGGAATCAGGAAGCTATCAATATAAATATTGCCGAAAGCATCCGGGTTAAGAGTGGTGATATTGTTGGAAATGCCGCTGCGTCTGTTATGGACGCTTTAAACCCGGGGATGGATCTTTTTTCCTCAACAGCGGGTAAAACTGGAGCTGCTGGAGCTGGGATCAAAACGGGCATCGTTGGTGATGTCGGGAAGAATCGAGGTGTTCAGAACGTATACGATTCCATTCGTAAAGCACCTGAGTTTCCCGCAGGTTTTAGGGAGCGGGCGGGATCAACAACCAAAAATGCGGTAAACAATAGCGAACTGCTAAGCGATCTTCGGCAGGTAGAAGCAGGAAAATGGACTAAGATTTACAAGGACGGTTATGATGCGGTCGGAAATAAAGTGTCGATTCATTACTTTCAAAGTGAAAGTGGGAAAGTTTTTAATGTGAAACTTAAGCCAGGTTGGAGTAATTATTGATGGAAAATCCAGTTTTAGTCGTAGAGCTATATGAGCCAGAGGAGGCTGCTCGATTTTTAGCTGCCACATCTATCGGGTTGTTGAAGTCGATTAGTGATAAAGTCATGACACTTGCCGAAGCTGAACGTTTATTGTTTTCGCCTAGAACTGTAAGGGTGCTGGGTGAAAAAGGCATTTCTTCAGAGCTGTGTGGAATTATTATGGACTGTTGTGAGTTGGACGATATCTTGGATTTACTGCCATTAAAGTTTGATGTTGAATTGAATAAAATGATTGAGCGTTTTTCTAATTATATAATTGGTACGGTCGCACAGGACCCGTACGCTGCCCATGCAAGATTAAAATGAAAGTGGAAAAGGATACTGTGTTGCCGCTGACCGAAAACTGACCCATTAAAGGCTGTTCTGCCGACTGAAAACTGACCCAGGTGTTCAATTGCTTCTGCTCACTTTCCGAGCAGGAGAATACCAGGTGATCAGCATGGAAATGATGGGAAAAATTCGGCGGATGTACTTCCGCGACAAGCTCTCGCTGCACCAAATAGCCAAGCGTACCGGGCTATCCAGAAACACCATCCGAAAGTGGATCAGAGCCCCCGAAGCCAAACAGCCGGTGTACCAGCGGCAAGCCGCTTTCAACAAGCTCAGTCCTTTCCACGAAACGCTGGAGCAGGCACTCAAAGCCGATTCGCTTCGGGCAAAACACAACCGCAGAACCGCAAAGGCTCTCTTCGAGCAGATCAAAGCCGAGGGCTACGACGGCGGTTACAGCCAGCTGACCGCCTTTATCCGCGCGTGGCGCGGCGAGCAAGGAAAATCCTTGCGAGCCTTTGTGCCGTTGACGTTCGCGTTGGGCGAGGCTTTCCAGTTCGACTGGAGTGAAGAAGGTCTGCTGATCGGCGGGCTGTTCAGGCGGATCCAGGTCTCCCACATGAAGCTCTGTGCCAGCCGTGCATTTTGGCTGGTTGCCTACCCCAGCCAAGGTCACGAGATGTTGTTTGATGCCCATACTCGCTCGTTCGGAGCATTGGGTGGTGGGAGAAATCGGGGTCAGACTACGTTTTTACAAAGGTCAGCAACATTGCTCTTTAAAAAAATGAGAATGGTGGTCTTGAGAATGGTGGTCTGACCCCTATTTCTTCTGACCCCTATTTCTTCCTAATTCCGGACACCTCGATAGGTGATTTTGACGCCATTGCCCGTTCGTAAACGGTCGGTGGCAGATATCCCAGTTTCGAGTGCAGCCGTTCGTTGTTGTAAAACCCAACGATGTACTCAGTGATGTCGCGTATCGCCTCGGCATGGTTGGCGTAATCACGTCGCCATACCCGCTCCATTTTCAAGCTCAGGAAGAAGCGCTCCATCACTGCGTTATCCCAGCAGTTACCTTTACGGCTCATGCTTTGCTGCATGTCACTTCTGGCCAGTAGCGCTCTGTAGCTCGCACTCGCGTACTGGCTGCCGCGATCCGAGTGGGCGATCAAGCCGGGTGGCGGTTGACGTTGAGCAACCGCCAGCTGCATTGCACTGCACACCAGTTCAGCGGGCATGTTCGGCGCCATTGACCAGCCCACTACCTTGCGTGAGAACAAGTCCAGCACCACAGCCAGATACAACCAGCCACTACGGGTTCGGATGTAGGTAATGTCTGCTACCCAGGCCTTGTTCGCCGCCTCGGGTTCAAATTGGCGGTTCAATACATTTTCAGCAATCGGCAGGTCATGTTTGCTGTCGGTGGTGTGCACAAATTTACGCTTCCAGGCCGAACGCAGGCCGTTGACGCGCATCATGCGGCGAATCTTGTAAATGCCTACTTCCATACCCTTTGCGCTTAACGCTTTACGCAATGGGCGACTGCCATAACGCCGCCACTTTCAGCAAACGACGCCTTGAGTTGCAGAGCAACGGGGCAGATCGATGCAGGAGCCTCAGCGCGCTTGTTGGCCTCGTAGAAGGCGGATCGACTAACCCCCAACAAACGGCACACATACGCCACCGAATAAGCCTTCTGTTGCAGCTGCCGAACCAAGCGGTACGTTACTTCAGCTCGCGGGCAAAGAAGGCGGTGGCTTTTTTTAATACATCGTTATCCATCTTGAGCTGACGGTTTTCTTGCTCCAACTGGCGAATACGCTGTTGCTCAGAGGTCAGTGGCTTGCCGATCCCGGCTTGCCCCAACTTCTCGGCCTCATACTGTTGTACCCGGCGTCGAACGGCCGTATCACCAATATCAAGATCACGACAAACCTGTGAAACACTCAGGCCTTGGTCCTTGATCATCTTTACAACTTCCAGCTTGAAGCTGTCGTCGAATACTTTGCGTTTGCCGGTCATGGAGAACTCCTCAATAGGTGCATTTTCCACCTGTCGGGGTGTCCGGGGAAATTAGATCACTACACAACCCGGACTTTAGCCGTGCCAACCCACTACTTTGCCAACGGTCCACAGCAGAAGAGCAAAGCTCAAAAGCCCTATGACACTCCACTGCAGGATTGCCAGCTTTCGCTTAAGTGGTGCTGGGAAGGTTCTCAAATCTTCCGCGTTTAACTGACCTCTTTTGAGAAGACCGTTTGGAAAGGTGACGATCCCAGAAAGCCCACCCACGAGCAGCAGTTTGCCCCAGGGGCCGCCATCTTTGAGCGGGGCTCTAGCCAGAACCGCAGGGCATTTAGTCAAGTGATTCAGCATTAAATCCATCTGGGTATAAGCCATATGCAGTGCGAACCCTATCCAAGCAATAATACCCAGCACAACGCCGCCAGACAGGTATCCAAAAAGGGTTTCGGTAGCGGTCATTTGGTCTTCTCATAAATGACTTCGCCAGATTTCTCACTTGCGGTGCCCACAACAGTTCCCCCAGCGAAAGATCCGGCTCCCACCACCACAATGCCGCATGCCAAGGTCGCGGCCCCCACAGTCGGCACGCCTAGCGCAACGCATAAGGCGCTGACCACGGAGCCTGTTAAAAACGCTCCCGCTGCGGCGCCTCCGGCAACCGTGCCGATATAACTGCCTGTTTCAGTGTATTTGACCTTCTCGCATGCCTCCTTATTACCAGCTGAACAGACATTCTGAACCTTCAGAGCGGACGCTCCCGCGCCTACAACCATGCCGATCCAGCCGCCATACTTCATGGCTTTAGCGGCTCTGGATATCCCTTTAATGTGGGTGGCATAACCTGGGATCTGCCCAGGTGTCCCTGCCTGCGTCCAGCGATGCACGAGGCTTCGACTTGAAATGCCTAATGCAGATTTCAGGTTCGGATGATCAGGCAGGCCTGTGCCTTTACGCACAAAGGATGTCAGGTGGGTATCGAGCTGGGCGAGCAGGCGTTTGCGTTCACTGAAAAACTCAGGTGATCGTAAATGCCCATCCTTGAGGAACGCCCGCTGATGCAGCGCCTCGATTTCCTGTAGGACGTTTTTGAGGTCGTCCAGGATCTCTTGCTGGCCCCAGGCTCTACCGAACGTAAGAACATCAAGCCCGCTGATGGTTGAGAATGACCGTCCCTCAAATGCGCTTCTCACGTCGGAGGCCGCAAAAAAAGGCGACTCGATTTGTTTGAAGGTTATTCCTAAACGCTCGCGGTCGTGCCAGTGAATCAAGCGCATCGATTATCGTCCTGATAGGGGAAGCCTAGCGGCCTGCATCCATTGATAGGAGGGCGAAAGATAAGTCGTGGATTGGCAGCGCGAGAATGCGGGGGTTATTGCATTTTATTTCTAGCGGGGTGAAGCAAGACGCGAACCCCTATATTTTCAATGCAGGTTGCCAAATTTAGAGGGTAGTCGAAGCAAAGTTTTCGAGGATTCTGTGAAGGCATCATTGTTAAATGAAATTACAGCGAGTGCCCGATAGTTATATCGGGCTCCCGCCAAGCATGGAGGATACTTTACGAAATGATTGGCCCCTCAAAGAAAGTGCCTCGAACCGTTTTACACCCGCCATGGCTTCGTTTTCGTCGAAAGCAGTGAATTCGACAATCATTATGACCGTCAGCACCTTACGCCGCGCTGTGCACCTTGCCAGCCAGGTGAAATGATTTGAATCCAGCGCCCGCCTTCTAGACAACCCCCGCGTTTGGCTTGAAAGGATGCGTGCGATGAAGTTCGAAGGGACTTTCCAATACATGGGCAATCACGGGATCGTGTTCAACGTCTCGCAGATCACCCTCACCGACAGCGAACGCGGGCGGCTGCGCGAGCTGCATTTTGGTGAGGCGAAGAGCGCACTACGAGGTCAACCGCAAGGTCGTCGAGGTGTACGACAAGATGCTGGCCGAGAACCTGCCGTGCCTGATGATGATCGGCATCTCCAAGCCGCTGACTCGGCAGCAGGGCGATGTGCTCAACGCCCAGCGCACCAGAATCGCCAACTTGGCGGCCTCGTCCTTCGCGGGCGTCACCTCTTACGTTGCCTCCCCCTACGTGGGGGCCCCCGTCGGCGCCGGTGTGCGCATGTACGTGAATGAAACCCTGCCCACCTATCATGCAGGCGACATACTGGTGAGCATCAAGGCGCAGGTGAACGGCGGTATCGGCCCGCAACGTACCGCCTCGACACTGATCATCAAGACCTGACGGGAGAAACCCATGTCTGACATTACCCAACTGGTCGCTGCGCTGGTGCTGTTCTTTCTGCTCGATCGGTTTCTTAAGTCGTACCCGCTTCGCAAGTGGTTAGGGGTACTGCTGGTGGCGATGGGGGCGGTCGGCTGCGTTGCGGCGAGCCACATCCGCTTGCTTGGATTTGACCTGGGGTTGCTGTCGATCTTTGCCGTTGCAGTGGGGGTGGGGTTGTTCCTAAAGCGGCGGCGGTTCGAGCAGATGGGTTGAAGGTGGCAGGGTTCTCCGCGGTTTAGTGCTCCAATGCCTGTCATACAGGAAGCAGCGGCGCAAACATTTGTTGTGATGCTTACGGCAGCGCTCTCTCGGCGACAGCCCTCCAGCGCCCAAACCATGATCGTTCCCAAGCTCCGCGTGGGAACGATCATCGTGGCGTTACGCCGTGGCGTGTGCTCCATCAACAACGACGTTATACGGCGCTTGCTCACGATCCCGCAGGCCGTAATCACGAATGACCGAAGTCACGCGAACGCGGTAATCGTCGAAGATCTTGTCGCGCCCGGCACGTTGTGCAGACAGGTGCGCGGTGACGTTGCGCCACTGCACCACGGCTTCTTCATCGCGCCAGGTGGTCACCGACATCACCTTCTTGGGGTTCAGCGTGCTCTGAAAACACTCGACGGAGATAAACCCGTCCATGGGTTCCAGCAACGGGGTCAGCTTATTGACCAGGTCCACATAGGTCTCGCCCTGGCCCGGCAGTGCCTGCAATTCGAATAACACGACGATCATGATTGACTCCTCATCCTTGACGGTTTTTTCAGGTGGTTTTAAACCGCGGCGGTTGCCCGCCGTCAGTGGGTTAACGGGGGCCCAGGTTGTTTAGCCAGGCGCGCATCACGTTGCCAGCAGCACGGGTCAGGCGATCGCCCAGGCCAGCGGCCGTGGCGCGCAGTGCGACGAGGTCGATGCCGGCGTGGGCGAGTTCGCTGGCGTGGCCAACCAGCCACTGTTCGATGTGGGTGGTGTTGGCTTCGAGATGAAACTGCAGGCCCAGAATCGTGCGGCCCACGGCAAACGCCTGGTGGGCGCCCACTGGTGTGCTGGCCAGCAATACGGCACCGTCGGGCACATCGAACTGGTCGCCGTGCCAGTGCAACACGGGCGTGTCCATCAGCGCGGCGAGCGGTGAGTCCTGGCCGGCCGGAGTCAAGGTCAACGCGGAAAAACCGATCTCCTTGACGCCCAACGGGTAGACCTTGGCGTGCATGGCGCGGGCGATCAGCTGCGCGCCCAGGCAGATGCCCAACAACGGTTTGCCGGACGCCACGCGCTGGCGCACCAGCTCCAGTTCGTCGTGCAGAAACGGGTACAGGTTTTCGTCATACGCGCCAATCGGGCCGCCGAGCACAATCAGCAAGTCGGCCTGCAGCACCTGCTCCCTATAGATGGTGTCCACGGTGGGGTCGAGGTAAATCAGGGTGTAGCCTTCATCGGCCAGCACCACATCCAGGGTGCCCACGTCTTCAAAATGAATGTGGCGCAGTGCAATAGCAGTTTTCATGGAAACACTCAGCGGTTGAAATAAGGGCGTGACGGTTTATGCAGTGGGGTTGAGGTCGACCTTGATCGTCCCCGATTGCGGGAAGGTGCAGCAGGCCAACGCAAAGCCTTCTCCCTTGTCCTTATCGGTCAGGCAAAAGTCGGGCTCGAGGGTGTATTCGCCCTCGGACAATTTGATCCGACAGTGGCCGCAGATCCCGGCGCGGCACAGGCTGCGCACTGCAATGCCGCTGGATTCGAGCATCTCCAGCAGGCTCTTGCCGGCGGGCAGTTCCAGCAACTCGTCGGTGTGGCTGATGTGCAGGCGCAGCGCATCGCTGGTCGCAGGTTGTGCCTGCGCGGCCCTGACAGGCGGGGAGAAGGATTCGATCAGCAATTGGCTGTCCGGAAACAGCGCCAGCGTTTGGTCGCGCAAGCCTTGGGCAAAACGTTGACTGCCGCAGATCACCAACGTGTCCGGGTTACCCAGCAGGTTCAGGTCGGCGGCGGTGGGGCGGCCGGCCCTGAAATGGCCGTTGCTGCGTGCAGCTTCGCGGGTAATGAAGACCTGCAGCGAAAACCAGCGGGTGTTCAGTTCCAGGTCCAGCAACTCATGCAGGAAGGGAATGTCGGCCACCGTCGGCACACACAACAGCAGGCTTACCTCGGGCACCGCCAGGCCGCGTCGTGCGCGTTCCAGCAGGCCGCGCAGCAAGGCGATTGGCAAGGTGATGCCGATGCCGCCAGCGAGCATGCCGACGTGCTTGCAGCCGATGATCGACGCCAGGCTGATGTCCCCGGCCACAAACTCCACCGCGACCTGCGAACCCTCCTGCAAGGTAGCGTGCAACTGGTCCGAGACCCCGCCATGGCCTTCGCGCTTGACCGCAATCTCGAACCCGTCGGGGCCTTGCCTGCGAGTGATCGAATACAGCCGTTGCTGCGGCGTGCCCGTAGCGTCCGGAAAGCGCAGCGCCACGTGCTTGCCGGGTTCCAGGCGGTCGAGGAACTCGGCGTGGGCGCCCACGGCGCGCAGGCTGAAGACGTTGATCGCAGCGGTTTCAATGGTCACGCGTTCGCAACGGGCCTGCAGTGGGGTCATGGCGTTCATGCGCGGGCCTTCTCGCTCAAGGTTTCGATGGCGTGTTCGGCGCTGCTCAGGCCTTTGCCCGTCAGGCCGACACGGTCGATCAGGGCCTGGAGCGAGTCGGTGTATACGCTGATTTCGTTGTTGTCGCCCACGTCATGCAGGATCTCGCTGGCATGAGGCATCTGCAGTATCGAGAACACCTTGGCCCATGCGCCCATTTCGTTGTTGGCGAACATCTGCACGGTGCGCAGGATGATTGAGCGCAGGTACTCGCGCTCGGTGCGACTCAGGCCATGAACGATGTCGGAGGCGACAAAACTGAACACGCTGGAATGGCTCCATTCATCGATGGCGTGGGTGCGTGTGACCTCGTGGCACACCGCCTGGATGCTGGTGTCTTCGGCCATGGTCTTGAGGTAATCGGTGATCAGCGTTTCACTCGCGCACGCCACACCAAAACGGGTCAGGCGGCGCTCCCATTCGGCCGTGCAGTTGGCCAGCAGGGCTTCGCGCCAGGTCACTAGGTTGAACGCGCTGAAATCCAGCGGGGTCAGTTTGCGCATATCGTAGATGTAGTTGCAGGCCATGATCGACATACGCGTGTGCAGGGCTTCGTCCAGCAGTGCCTGGGACATCACGTCCTGCAGCAGGGCGCGATTGTGGCTGTGTGGCGGGGTCTTGATGATGTCCTCGCAGGCGGGCACCACCACGTCGCATTCGATGTAGATCGTCTTGAGGTTGTAGATGCCCCACGCGTAGGACAGGCACTTGGATTGCAGGTCCTGGGGCGCTTCGAGCCAGGCCTGGTGATGACGGAACGGCAGCAGCGACAGGCTGAAATCCTGCTTCTTCGGGTCAAAGGCCAGGCCCCAGTAATCCGGTTGTGGGTTGTTCACGGCAGCGCGGGTTTTCCAGAGCCCGGACAACTTGGCGAGCATGTTTTTTACCACGTCATCGGTACCACAATTCAAACGGTCCATGTTTTAACTCCAAGGAAAACAACTATTGGTGTTCGGGTTAACCGCGCAGTCCTGTGCAAACATGACGGGGCCGCACAAGCGGGTTGCCGCGTAATAAATGCGGGACGTTGCCCTTTAAGTCTGCGGCAAAAAAACGCCGGGGATACTGCTCCAGGTCAGCTGAATTGCGGGTGTGATGCGGGCATTTTCCGGGCTTTGGCCAAGTGCCGTTCCTGCATCAGGGTCAGCGCGACCGTCAGGCCCATAAAGGCAGCACTGGCCCAGAAAATCGAGTTGGGGTGGCCTTGGTCGAGTAGCCAGGCGAACCCGATCGGGCCGAGGGTGCCGCCGATATTGAAGCCGGTGGAGACAATGCCGAAGGTCTTGCCTTCGGCGCCTTTCGGCGACGCTGCGCGCACCAGCATGTCGCGGGACGGCGCGATCACCCCGGTCAGGAAACCCGCTACACCGAGTACCAGCAGCAGTGCCAGCTCGCTCAAGTGCGCCGTGGCGACCAACAGTATCAACCCGCTGGCCAGGGCAAACGCGCTGGCGGCCACCACGCCATGGCGGCGGGTGCGGTCGGCCAGTGCACCGCCTGCCAGCACGCCAAAGGCGCTGGCAAACAGGAACGCGGTGAGTGCCGAGTTGGCCCAGGTCAAGGCCACGCCCTGGCCTTGCATAAGGGCCGCGACCGAGAATTTTTCAATTGCGCCGGTGCTCAGGTTCAGCAGCACGAACAACAACGTCAGGCTCAGCACCAAGGGCGAAAGCAACGAGCGCCGACGCGTGTCGAAGGGAGCCGGGTCGGCCGCTGGCGACACATAATTGACTTGGGCCCGTGCCGCTCCAGGTATCGACAACACCGCCAGCGCGACAAACCCTACGCCTGCGGCGGCGGCAAACGCCATGGCCGGCGTGCTCGCCACGGCGATGCTCAACAAAAACACCGGGGCCACGGCGGCGCCGAGGAAGCCGGCGAAGGTGTGCACGGAGAACGCTTTGCCAATGTGGGCAGGGTCAATATGGCGGGACAGCAGGGCATAGTCGGCCGGGTGGTAAACCGCGTTGGCGACGCCGGCCAGCGCCATGCCGATCAGCAAGCAAAGGTAGCTGGGCACGAGTGCAATCAACAGGAAACTGCCACTGCCCACTGCCAGCGCGGCTAACAGCAGGCGGCGTGCGCCGAAGCGGTCCACGGCAAACCCCATCGGCGCCTGCACCAGCGCGGTGACGATGTTGAACAGGCTCAGGGCCAGGCCCAACTGCACGTAATCGACGTCGAAAAAAGCCGGGAGGAGGGGAAACAACGCCGCCAGCACCATGATGTGCAGATGACTGACAAAGTGCGCGGCTGCGACCTGCGGCAGCAGTCCGATACGAAAAGACGTCATGGCAGAACCTGGGGAATGGGGGGTGACAAAACCGGCGCAGAGCTTAGTGAGGCGTTGGTCTTGCGGGATAGTCCAATGTTCAAAGGTTCACCAGACCACTTTGCAGCGTTACTGGCCTGGCGCCGTGGCGCAGCGCCGCGCAGTGGTCTGCAACGCTGGCGCAAACTGGTATACCGGCGCGGGCCGTGGGCCGCTAGGGTAGACGCCGTTTGCCAATCGACGTTTTCACAGGGAGTGACCATGCCGCATTTCGCTTATCGAGACGGGCACGCGCTGCCGGTGCTCAGTGGCGTCGCACTGGCCCAGGCGGACGGGGATGTGTGGCGTGCCATCGACGCCGAGCGCCAGCGCCAGATGCAGTCAATCGAGCTGATTGCTGCCGAGAATTTTGTCAGCCGTGCAGTGCTTGAAGCCCAGGGCTCGGTGCTCACCAACAAGCATGCCGAAGGGTATCCGGGCCGCCGTTATTACGCCGGCTGCTGCAACGTCGACGCGGTAGAAGAGCTGGCCAACGAGCGCGCCCGGCGGTTGTTCAACTGTGCCTACGCCAACCTGCAACCCCACTCGGGCAGCCAGGCCAATCAGGCGGTGTTTCTGGCGCTGCTGGCACCGGGCGACAAGATCCTCGGCCTGGACCTCAAGTCCGGCGGGCACCTGTCCCACGGCGCGGCGTTCAATATGTCCGGGCGCTGGTTTCAGGCCCTCAGTTATGGCGTGGATCCGCTGACCCATCGGGTCGACATGGACCAGGTCGAGCAGATGGCCCGCCAGGAACGCCCGCGATTGATCATCGTCGGCGCTTCGGCCTATTCACGGGCGCTGGACTTCGCGCGCTTTCGCGCAATTGCCGACGAAGTCGGGGCCTTCCTGATGGCCGACATTGCCCACGTCGCCGGACTGGTAGCGGGCGGTGCGTACCCGTCGCCGGTGCCGTTCGCCCACGTCACCACCATCAGCACCCACACCACACTGCGCGGGCCGCGCGGCGGGATGATCCTGTGCAACGAGCCGGGCATTGCGCAGAAAATCAATGCGGCGGTGTTTCCCGGCCTGCAAGGCGCGCCGCTGATGCACACACTGGCGGCCAAGGCCGTGGCGCTCGGCGAAGCCTTGCAACCGGCGTTCAGCACCTACGCGCATGCGGTGATTGCGAACGCCCAGGCCTTGTGCGGGCGCTTGGCCGAAGGCGGGTTGTCGGTGGTCTCGGGCGGCACCGACTGTCACCTTGGCGTGATTGACCTGCGGCCGTGGGGCCTGGTCGGCAATGTCGCCGAACAGGCGCTGGAAGCGATCGGGATTACCGTGAACAAAAATATCGTGCCGGACGACGAGGTCAAACCCAGTGTCACCTCCGGCATTCGCATCGGCAGCGCGGCCTGCACGTCGCGGGGCATGGGCGTGGATGAATTTCGCGAGATCGGCGACATGATCCTCGCCATGCTCGGCGGCGTGCGCAGCGGCGCCCTCGACAGTCGCACCGAGCGCTCGATTCGCGAAGGCATCGGCGAACTGACCAAGCGTTTCAAGCTGCCTTACTGAGCGGCTGCCTCTAGATTTTCAGCGCATTGGCCAGGCGCAGCATGGCGGCTTCGATTTCATACGCGGTCAACGACGAGTAGCCCAGCAGCCAGCCGTATTGCTGCGGTTCGCCTGCGTACAGCTTGCTGAGTCCGGACAATTGCACGCCGGCGGTGGCCGCCTGGCGAATGGTTTTTTCTTCGCTCCAGCCCGCTTTCAGCAGACACGGAATCTGCAAGCCGCCCGGTGGCAACTGGGCGGTGACGACCTCGCCCAGGTACTTGCCAATGGCGTCATGCATGATCGAGCGTCGCCCGGCATACAGCTTGCGCATGGCCCGCACGTGGGCGTTGTAATGACCGTCTTCCATAAACCGCGCCAGGGTCAGTTGCAGCACTTGCGGCGTATGCCCGTCCATCATGCTGCGCGCGTAGGCAAAGGGCTTGACCAGTTCGTGGGGCAGCACCATGTAGCCCATGCGCAAGCCGGGGTAGAGCGTCTTGCTGAACGTGCCGATATAGAGCGTGCGCTGATACTTGTCCAGCCCCTGCACGCAGGCGGTGGGTTGTCCGTCGTAATGGAACTCGCTGTCGTAGTCGTCCTCGATCAGCCACTTGCCTTTTTCTGCCGCCCAGTTGATCAACTCAAGGCGCCGTTCCAGCGGCAGCGTCACGCCGGTGGGGTATTGGTGCGACGGTGTGACGTACACGCAGTTGGCGCCGCTGCGGTCGGCGTACAGCAGGTCGGTGCGGATGCCGCGTTCATCGACATCGATGGGCAGCACCTTGGCTTCAGCGATCTCGAAGGCTTTGCGTGCGCCGTAATAGCCAGGGTTTTCGAGCAAGATCGGGTTGCCGGCATCCACCAGCAACTGCGCGCAGAGGTACAAGGCCTGGCGCGTGCTGCTCAGCACCAGCACCTGATCGGGCGAACACTTGGCCCCGCGCTCTAGGTTCAGGTAGGTGGCAATCGCCTTGCGCAGCGGCTCGGCGCCTTGAGGGTCGCCGTGCAAGAGCACGTTGGCGCGATAGTCCTTCATCACCTGGCGTTGCAGACGTTCCCAGACATCCGTGGGGAAACTGCGGGTTTCCGGCAAACCGGTGGCGAAGGCCTTGATGACTTGCTGGTCGCTGACGCCGCCCGTTTCGAAGATCATCCGCCCGCGCTGGCTCAGCTCGGCGCCGGGTGCGGCGGCGTTGCTGCGCACTTCCTGGGCCTTGATGCGCCGGCGTGTGGCGCCGCGCAATTCGACGCCGACCGTGTCGCAGACGTAACTGCCGGCACCCTCGCGGCGCACGATAAACCCGTCCCGATGCAACTGCACGTAGGCGTTCTCGACGGTGTCGCGGGCGCACCCCAGCGACTTTGCCAACACCCGTGTGGCAGGCAGTTTCAGGCCGGGGCCGAGGGCGCCGTCGAGGATCAGTGCGCGCAACGCCCGCTGGATGCGCTGGTGCAAGTCCAGCAGCTGAAACTCCACGTCGTTGAGGCGCATTTTCAGGGTTTCGAGCTCAAAGGTTTTTGCCATGCGGTCTGCTCAGTCCTTTGGAATTGGCCTGTAATGGCAGGCCAGTCTATCCGTAGAATCCAGCCCTCGCCAGCCCGGCCCCGGCGCGTGGCGAGCCCGCACGATGCGAGTGTTCTTGAACAGGAGTTACGCGACGATGGCCAGATCCCACAACTTCAGCGCCGGCCCCACGGCGGTGCCGCTGGAAGTGCTCACCCAGGCACACGAAGAATTTTTTGATTTTGCCGGCACCGGTATGTCGGTGATGGAGATCAGCCATCGCTCCCGCGTGTTCATGGACGTGGCCCGCCAGGCGGAGCAAGACCTGCGTGACATTCTCGGCGTGCCGGACGCGTACAAAGTGCTGTTTTTGCAAGGCGGCGCCTCGCTGCAGTTCGCCCAGGTGCCGATGAACCTGTTGGGCGACAAAGGCACGGCGGACTACCTGCACACCGGCCTCTGGTCGGGTAAGGCGATTGAAGCGGCGCGGCGTTATTGCGATGTGCGAATCGCGGCCAGTGCCCGCGCAACCGGCTTCGACCGTGTGCCTGACGCAGCGAGCTGGCACCTCAATCCTGACGCCGCCTACCTGCATTACACCGAGAATGAGACGGTCCACGGCGTGCAATTCATCGCCCCGCCCGACAGCGCCGCACCGCTGGTGTGTGATGCCTGTTCAAGCCTTTTGTCCAAGCCGATGGACGTCGCCCGGCATGACCTGGTGTATGCCGCCGCCCAGAAAAACATGGGGGTGGCCGGGTTGACGGTGGTCATCGTCGACCCCGCATTACTGGAACGCTCCCATGCCTTCACTCCGGACATTCTCAACTACGCCCACATCAGCGATGCGCAGTCGATGCTCAATACCCCGGCGACGTTTCCCTGGTACCTCACCGGCCTGACGCTCAAGTGGATCAAGCACAACGGCGGTCTGCCGGCGTTGCATGAGCGTAACCAGACCAAGGCACGCCGGCTCTATCACGTCATTGACGAGAGCGGCGGTTTCTACCGCAATCGGGTGCAGCCGGCGTACCGCTCGATCAACAACGTGCCGTTCGTGCTGGCGGATTCGACGCTGGAGAAGACCTTCCTGCGCCGCGCCGAAGACGCCGGCCTCAACGGCTTGAAAGGCCACGCCAGTGTCGGCGGCCTGCGCGCCAGCCTCTATAACGCCGTCTCGTTGACCGCAGTCGAGGCGCTGACTGACTTTATGGCTGACTTCGCACGCGCACATGGGTAACCGCCCCTGCGCGAAAAAGTGGTCTGGTCTGCTGCGCACAAGCGTAGGGGCAAACCCCACCATTCAACGGCTATAAATGACCGCCTGGCCACGGCCTGATCCATTGTCCAGCAAGGAGCCAAGACTTATGCCCTCTACTCAATCCCAGTCGTCCCTGCGTCTGCGGGATGTGCTGCACCCGGTGGTTGCCGGGCTGATTTCGGTGATCGTCAATTACGGCGGCACCTTTATTCTGGTGTTCCAGGCCGCCAAGGTTGCCGGCCTCAGCCCTGAGCTGACGGCGTCGTGGGTCTGGTCGGTGTCGATTGGCGTCGGTGTGACCGGGTTGTTCCTCAGTTGGGTGAGCCGCGAGCCGATCATCACCGCCTGGTCGACCCCAGCGGCGGCGTTCTTGATCGTTGCCCTGGCGACCACGCCCTACGCCGAGGCGATTGGTGCGTATTTGATTTCAGCGGCGGCGTTCGTGCTGCTGGGGGTATCCGGCTATTTTGAAAGGGCTGTGCGCCTGATCCCGCCTGGCGTTGCGGCGGGCCTGCTGGGCGGCATTCTCTTGCAGTTCGGCATCGGTGCATTCGCGAGCATGACGGTCGACCCGCTGTTGGTGGGGCTGCTGATCGGCGCCTACATCGTGTTCAAACGCTTGAGCGCACGCTACGCGGTGGTCGGCATTCTGGTGCTGGGGCTGGGCTTTTTGCTGATGCAGGGGCGAGTGGATTTTTCCGGACTGGCGCTGGCGTTCGCCACACCGGTATTCACGCGGCCCGAGTTCTCGCTCAATGCGTTGCTGAGCGTGGCGTTGCCGCTGTTTCTGATCACCCTCACAGGGCAGTACATGCCGGGCATGCTGGTGCTGCGCAATGACGGCTTCAAGACCAGCGCCAACCCGATTCTCAGCGTGACCGGGCTGGGTTCGCTGCTGATGGCGCCGTTCGGCTCCCATGCGTTCAATATCGCGGCAATCACGGCGGCGATCTGCACCGGCAAGGAAGCGTCCGAAGACCCTTCCAAACGCTGGATCGCCGGGGTTGCGGCAGGGGTGTTCTACATCCTGGTGGGGATTTTTGGCGTAACCCTGGCGGCGGTGTTCATGGCCTTTCCGGCGACGTTCATTACCACCCTGGCCGGGCTGGCGCTGCTCGGCACCATCGGCGGCAGCCTGGCCAATGCCATGGCGGACGTCAAATCCCGTGAAGCCTCGCTGATCACCTTTCTGGCGTGCGCCGCCAACATCACCTTGCTTGGCATTGGCGGCGCGTTCTGGGGCTTGCTCATCGGCCTCGCGGCGTATGCGGTACTCAATGGGCAACTGCCACGTGGTGAAAAAACCACTGCGGTGACCACCAAGGGAGCGACCCGCTGATGACTGGGCAAGCCGAACACCTCACCACGCTCCACGCCGACCATGGTCGCTATCCGCAGGCGGTCAGCGTCGAGGACTTTCGTCGCAACCTTGCCGCTGTGCAGCAACGCATCATCGATGCTTGCCACCGTGTCGGGCGTGACCCGGCCACCGTGCGGTTGCTGCCGGTCAGCAAGACCTTCGACGAAGCCCATCTGCGCCTGGCCTATGCCGCCGGTTGCCGCCTGCTCGGCGAAAACAAGGTGCAGGAGGCCCAGCGCAAGGCGCAAGCCATGAGCGACCTGCACGACCTGCAATGGTCAGTCATCGGCCACCTGCAAACCAACAAGGCCAAGCAGGTTGCGCGTTTTGCCAGCGAATTCCAGGCGCTCGACAGCCTGCGCGTGGCCGAAGTGCTGAACCATCGGCTGCAGCTCGAAGGTCGGCAGATGGATGTGTTCGTGCAGGTCAACACCTCGGGTGAAGCCAGCAAGTACGGCCTGGCTCCCGAGGATGTGGCGGCGTTCATCGCGGCGCTGCCGGCATTCCCGGCGCTGCGGGTTCGCGGGCTGATGACCCTGGCGCTGTTTTGCGCCGACGTGGTGCGGGTACGCCCCTGCTTCGTGCGCTTGCGTGAATTGCGCGACCGCTTGCTCGCACAGGTGCCCGAGGGCGTGTCGCTGCAGGAGTTATCGATGGGCATGTCGGGCGACTTTGAAATTGCCATTGAAGAGGGTGCAACCGTGGTACGCGTCGGCCAAGCCATCTTCGGTGCCCGCGCCATGCCCGATGCCTATTACTGGCCCACGGCCGACGCCAGACCGCGCAACGACGACGAGTTGCCGGCGCTCGCCCCTTAACGTTGATTGATCTTTATAGGAGGCCTGCAATGTCCGCTGCACCCGCTTACCTGATGCACACCTCGTCCCGTCAGCCGGTTTCGTTCAGCCGAGGCCTGGGCGCCCGCCTGTGGGACACCGACGGCGTTGAATACCTGGATGCCATCGCCGGCGTGGCCGTGACGAGCCTGGGGCACGCCAACCCGGAAATTGCCGCCGCCATCGCCGAGCAGTCCACGCAGTTGCTGCACACCACCAACATGTTTCGCATCCCGTGGCAGGAGCAACTGGGCGAGCGGTTGTGCCTGTTGTCCGGCATGGAGCGCGCGTTTTTCTGCAACTCCGGCGCCGAGGCCAATGAAGCCGCGCTGAAACTGGCGCGGTTGCACGCCCATGCCCGAGGCGTGGCCCAGCCGCAGGTGCTGGTGATGGACAACAGCTTCCACGGGCGCACCCTCGCCACGCTGGCGGCCACCGGCAACCCGGCGGTGCACGTCGGTTTCGAACCGTTGATGCCCGGCTTTGTGCGCGTGCCGTACAACGACATCGAGGCGATTCGGGCGGTCGCGGCGCGGTCACCCAACATCGTTGCAGTGCTGGTCGAACCGGTGCAGGGCGAGGGTGGGGTGCATGCGGCGTTCGCGGGCTACCTGCAAGGGTTGCGCGCCCTGTGCGATGAACACGACTGGCTGATGATGATTGATGAAGTGCAAACCGGCATGGGCCGCACCGGCGCCTGGTTTGGCTTTCAACACGCGGGCATCGAGCCGGATGTCATCACCCTGGCCAAGGCACTTGGCAACGGCTACCCGATAGGCGCATGCCTGGCGCGGGGCAAGGCCGCCGAGCTGTTTTCCCCCGGTCACCATGCGTCCACGTTTGGCGGTAACCCGCTGGCCTGCCGCGTGGGGTGCACGGTGCTGGACATCATGCAGCGTGAGCACCTGCCACAACGCGCCGCCGCCAGCGGCCGACGCCTGCTGGCCGCGCTCAAGCTGGCGCTGGGCAACCATCCCGAGGTGGTGGCCATTCGTGGTATCGGCTTGATGGTCGGCGTCGAACTCAACCGCCCGTGCGGCGAGCTGGTCGACCGCGCCCGTGAAGAACAACGCCTGCTGATCACCGTCACCCGTGGCACCACCGTGCGCCTGTTGCCCGCACTGATCTGCGATGACACACAGATCGACGAGATCGCCGCACGTGTCATTCGCCTGCTGTCGCCCGCTGTTTGAATTTGTTAACCAAGGACGCTCCCACCATGTACGACTCAACGCTCACCCTGGATGCCTTCGACCCTGAACTGCGTGAGGCGATTCATAACGAAGCGCATCGCCAGGAAGACCACATTGAGCTGATCGCGTCGGAGAACTACGCCAGCCCGCTGGTCATGCAGACCCAGAGCACGGTACTCACCAACAAGTACGCCGAGGGCTATCCCGGCAAGCGCTACTACAGTGGTTGTGAATACGTTGATGTGGCCGAGCGGCTGGCGATTGAGCGGGTCAAGACCCTGTTCAACTGCGACTACGCCAACGTGCAGCCTCACGCGGGTGCGCAGGCCAACGCGGCGGTGTTCCTCGCGTTGATCAACCCCGGTGACACGGTGATGGGCATGAACCTGGCCCAGGGCGGCCACCTGACCCACGGTAACCCGGCGAACTTTTCGGGCCGGCATTACAAGATCGTGCCCTACGGGCTGGACCCGAAAACCGGTTTTCTCGACTACGACGAGATGGAACGAATTGCCCTGCAGACGCGCCCGAAAATGTTGATCGGCGGCTTCTCGGCGTACTCGCGCTACAAGGACTGGGCACGCATGCGCACCATCGCCGACAAGGTCGGCGCCATATTCTGGGTCGACATGGCCCACGTCGCCGGGCTGGTCGCCGCCGGCGAATACCCGGACCCGCTGCCCCATGCGCATGTGGTCACCAGCACCACGCACAAAACCCTGCGCGGCCCACGGGGCGGTTTGATTCTGTCGAAGGGCCAGGACGAAGCCTTCTACAAGAAACTCGATTCGGCAGTGTTTCCCGGCGTGCAGGGCGGCCCGCTTATGCACCAGATTGCAGCCAAGGCCGTGGCGTTCAAGGAAGCGCTGACGCCCGAGTTCCGCGTCTACCAGACCCAAGTGGTGATCAACGCCCGCGCCATGGCGGCGGTGCTGCAAAAGCGCGGCTACAAGATCGTCTCGGGCGGAACCGACAACCACATGATGCTGATCGACCTGTCCGACAAGCCCTACACCGGCAAGGACGCCGATGCGGCATTGAGCAGCGCCTACATCACCGCGAATAAAAACTCGGTGCCGAATGACCCACGCTCACCCTTCGTGACCTCCGGCTTGCGCATCGGCAGCCCGGCGGTGACGACGCGGGGCTTCGGTGTCGAGGCCTGCGAGCAAGTGGCAGGGTGGTTGTGCGACGTACTCGACGCCCTGGAATATGGCGACAGTGACAAGGTCGGCCACCACGTGCGCGAACAGGTTGTCGCACTGTGCCGGCGTTATCCGGTTTATCGCTGAATGGGTTTGGGGGGGCCGTGTGGACGGCCCCTGATTCACTTCTTTGCCGAAAAGGACGCTCATGCAGCCTGCTTCCAGCTTTATCAGGCGTTCGATCTGGGGGAGTGGGTGCGTCGTGATGATCTGCCGGAGATTGATCCCGGTGAGCCCGAAAGTCACAGCGCGTGGTACTTCCCAAAAAATGATCTCAATTTGACAGCTGGTACCCGAGTCTATGCGAATCCGCCTGCTATCACTTCGCGCTTTCACTGATGATGGGATGATGCTCGACGCCGACGTCGCTGATGGAATAGCAATAGAACCTGTCGTTACCCGGATGTTTGCCAATCCAGAGGTTAGTTACATACACGTTCACAATGCCAAGCAGGGTTGCTACTCCGGGCGAATAGATCGGGCTTAGTCACCGCAGGTCTTCGTGGCTCATCTTCGATTTTTCTGGTCACCAAATGGCCGGTATTGGCCGTTTGAATTCGGCAGAAAGCGGAAGTCATTGCTTACCCATCGGACGCCTCGCTAATGGTGAGGACAATCGCCTAAATCGATGTCCGGGACCAGCAGACCACTGCAATTAGCCCGTCATGTCCACGCTAAGCTAAGAGAGCCGCCAGATCGTAGCGTCTCTGGCGCACCGTGTTGGTCCCACCGCTGATATCGCAGGCATCGCCGAGGCGATCATTTCGATATTGCAGGACATGGACGCAGCACTCACGCCCATCATCGGACAGCAAGGGGTTGTGGCGCTCTTGCGCCGCAGCCTGCTCCTCAGCGCCTCGAAGCACACTCGGCTGGCCGGCACGTACGAACGAGTACAGGTCACGGCGGACCTGATCGGCCTCAAAACCGTATTGATCGAGCAAAGCGAAGCCGATGCGCTGTTTTTCGGTGAGGTGCTGCTGATCACCTTTTACACGTTGCTGGCCTCGCTGATCGGGCGGTCGCTGACGGCCCAGTTACTGCACAACGTGTGGGAACCTTCTTTGAGCGACACCCCTTTGCAGGAAAATTCGCCATGAGCTCCAAAGTAACTATCAACCGCCTGGCTACCGGTGTGCCAGGTCTGGACGAGGTGCTGGGCGGAGGATTGCCGGAATTTTCGTTCAACCTGATCGCCGGCCCACCTGGCTGCGGCAAGACCACGCTGGCGCATCAAATGATGTTTGCCCTCGCGACCCCTGAACGCCCCGCGCTGTTTTTTACCGTGTTGGGCGAGCCGCCGCTGAAGATGCTGCGTTATCAGCAGCAGTTCGACTTTTTCGACAATGATGTGATCAACCAATCGATCCGCTATATCAACCTGGCCGATGACACCCTGGCCGGTAATCTGGATGAAGTGCTGCGGCGGATTGTCAGCGAAGTGGAGGCACATTCGCCGTCGCTGGTGTTTGTCGATTCCTTCCGTTCGGTGGTGCTGGCCAGCCAGACTCAGACCAACCCCAACAACAACCTCCCGCAGTTCGTTCAGCAGTTGGGCATGTTGATGACGACCTGGCAGGCGACCACCTTCCTGATTGGCGAATATTTCACCGAAACCGACACCAACCCGATCTTCACCGTGGCCGATGGGCTGATCTGGTTGCGTCAGAGCGTCGAGCGCAATTCGATGGTGCGCAAGATGGAAATCATGAAGATGCGCGGCCAACCTACCTTGCCGGGGCTGCACACCTTCCGTATCGCCACCTCCGGCATCAAGGTCTTCGCGCCCGCTGCTATCGACCCGGTCGAGACACCGATGGCGCTGCCTATCCAACGCCTCAAAATGGGCGTGCCACGTCTTGACGAGATGCTCGGAGGCGGCCTGCCCCGGGGCTACTCACTGTTGGTTGCGGGGCCTTCGGGGTCGGGCAAAAGCATTCTGGCGGCGACGTTTCTGGCCGAGGGTGCGCGTAATGGCGAAACCGGTGTTATTGCGGTGTTCGAGCAACGGCCCAACCGCTCGCAAAACGCCACACTGATCGACCTGATCAACTGTGGCAAAGTCAGTCTGGTGGACAGCCGGGCGCCGGACCTGTCGATTGACGAAATCGTCCAGCAGTTGCTCGGTGAAATCAGGCGCATGAACGCCACGCGGGTGGTTATCGATTCGTTGTCGGGCTTCGAGTTGGCCTTGGCGCCGACCTTCCGTGCGGACTTTCGTGAGTCGTTGTCGCGCATGGTCACGGCGTTGACCCGCGTCGGCGTCAGCGTGTTGATGACTTCGGAATTGGAAGACCGCTACACCGACCTGCGCTTCAGCCCCTACGGCACGGCGTTCCTGACCGATGCGATCATCGTGCAGCGCTACATTGAAGTGCGTAGCCGCCTGCTGCGCATCATGGCCGTGGTCAAAGTGCGTGCCAGTGCCCACTGCGATGAGTTGCGCCAATACCACATCACTGACGATGGCCTGCAGATCGGCGAGATGCTTCCCGATCAGGAGGGGCTGCTCGGCGGGTGCCCGAAGACCCGGCATACAGGGCGTGACAATGTTTGAGCTGACTCATGAGTGACCGCGCTGGAGAGGGGGAACGTAAGGTAGCCAATGCTGCCCACGAACTCTTCCTGCTCGGCCGCAAAATCGTTGAAGCCCGTGCGGTATTGGCTGCGCTGCAGGATCAACTGAGTGACGCGAATAATCGTCTGGAAGACGCCCAGCACGTCGAGCAACTGATCGAAGCCAATCAGCAACTGGTACTGGCAATACTCCTGACGCAATCCGACGCAATCGCGGCGCCTCAGGTCGAGGAGCTGCTGCTGTTCCAGGAGCTGCGCGAGGCGAATGCGCAATTGGTGATCGCCGCGCTCAGCGCCCAGGACCTTCAGGCCACGGCCGAGCTTGCACTGGGCCAGCAGAAAAGCATCCTGGCGATGGTCGCCCATGAACTGCGTAACCCGCTGACGCCTATCAGCCTGATTGCCGAGCGCATGGTCAGGCTGCCCAGCGACCAACTGCCGCGCATGCGTGAGTTGATCGAAGGCCAGGTCCAGCATATTTCACAACTGGTCGACGACCTGCTGGATGTCTCACGCGCCAGCACCGGTAAGCTGCGCATCCAGTGTCGCGAGGTGGACATGCTGCGCATCTTGAATGCCGCGGTCGACGCGTGCAGCCCGGTGATGATCGCGCGAAATCAGCAGTTCGACGTGGCGTTTCCCGACGCTAGCCTGATCATGAGCGGTGACCCCGTGCGGCTCGCGCAGATCCTGCACAACTTGCTGGGCAACGCGGCCAAGTACACCCAGGCCGGTGGCAGAATCTCGATGGTGGTCACCGTGGAGGCCGAGCAACTGAGGATCTGCATTTCCGATAATGGCATCGGCGTGACCGCCAAGGCCCTGCCGTTCATTTTTGATCCTTATGTGCAAGACGCCCACGCCATCGGTTTCAACAGCGCCGGCCTGGGCATTGGCTTGACCGTCGTGCGCGAACTGGTCGAAGCCCACGGCGGCACGGTCTCGGGAAAGAGTGATGGGCATGGCAAGGGCAGCGAATTTGTGGTGGTGCTGCCCCTGACGGCGTAACGGGGCGAACGCGCGGCACCAAAGTGATTTATGAGGGTCCATACACCCCGCACGATTGTCTGTGGTCGTGCGCCTGTAGGTTCCGAGCGTCGGAACCTGTCGTCCGTTTTACCCTCAGCATAAGATCTAAAGCATGTACCTACGCAACATTGCAGTCGGGCTGTCTGCCCTTGTTTTGCTCTCTACCGCAGTAGAAGCCCGCAACCTGGCAAACCCCTACACCCCCACCGAGCAACGCGCTTCATTTGAGGGTTGCGCTGATCTTTTCCCTGCCAATACGCCGATCAAAACCGCCACCATCCCTGCGTCAATGACACCTCTGGCGCTGTGTTCCGACACGTTTGCAGTGCTGTACTCGCAAACCAGCAAGACGCCGCTGGTGGTGGTCGAACGCCTGAATGCGGCGCAGTTGAAAGAGGCGAAAGGCGAGGAGCGTACCAACCAGTTCTACCCCGACCCACGCATCCCCAAGGCTGGGCGTGCTGAGTTGAGTGACTACCGCAGCCAGCACCCGGCTGTGGACCGCGGCCACCAGGCCCCGGCCGCCGACGCACCGGATGCCCACGCGATGGCCCAATCCTTCGCACTGTCGAACATGGTGCCGCAAGACCCCACCAACAACCGCAAGATCTGGAGCAAGGTCGAGGCCGACGTGCGTAAGTTTGCCAAGCGTGCTGGCGGTGATGTGTATGTATTCACCGGTCCGCTGTTCGACCCGGGCCACGGCACCATCGGCGACAACCACGTCTGGGTGCCGACGCGGCTGTTTAAATTGGTGTACGACGCCTCAAGCAAGCGAGCCTGGGCGTATGTGCTACCCAACGCTAAGACGCGCCTCCAGAAGCCGATGGACTACGACAGCTTTGTGAAGAGCACCGGCCTCAAGTTGCTGGGGAATCTTCCGGTGTCGGGGTCGGTGGGGCGGGGTTGACCGACGCCTCTGGCACGGCGGGCGCAGCACCCAACCGCAACAGAGACCAAAGGTGGGAGCTGTCGAGCCCTGGCGAGGCTGCGAAGGCGGCGGTAATGCCAGCATTTTCATCACCTGATCCACCGCTTTCGCAGCCTCGCTAAAGCTCGACAGCTCCCACAGGAGATTTGCTGTGTTGGTTGGATTCCGGTCTTGGCAGCGGACGCAATTTCAGCAGCGATAAAGCTCAAATGTGGGAGCTGTCGAGCCCCAGCGAGGCTGCGAAGGCGGCGCCACTGCCAGCATTTTCATCACCTGACCCACCGCTATCGCAGCCTCGCTAAAGCTCGACAGCTCCCACAGGGGATTTGCTGTGTTGGCTGAATTCCGGTCTTGGCTGCGGGCGCAATTTCAGCAGCGATAAAGATCAAATGTGGGAGCTGTCGAGCCCCAGCGAGGCTGCGAAGGCGGCGGTACTGCAAACATCTCCATCGCCTGACCCACCGCTATCGCAGCCTTGCTAAAGCTCGACAGCTCCCACAGGGGATTTGCTGTGTTAGCTGAATTTCGGTTGTGGCGGCGGGCGCAATTCCAGCAGTGATAAAGATCAAGTGTCGGAGCTGCTGTGTTGATTGGATTTTGGTCTTGGCTGCAGGCGCAATTTCAGCAGCGATAAAGCTCAAATGTGGGAGCTGTCGAGCCCCAGCGAGGCTGCGAAGGCGGCGGTACTGCCAGCATTTTCAGCACCTGACCCACCGCTATCGCAGCCTCGCTAAAGCTCGACAGCTCCCATAGGGGATTTGCTGTGTTAGCTGAATTCCGGCCTTGGCTACGAGCGCAATTTCAGCAGCGATAAAGCTCAAATGTGGGAGCTGTCGAGCCCTAGCGAGGTTGCCAAGGCGGCGGCACTGCCAGCATTTTCAGCACCTGACCCACCGCTATCGCAGCCTCGCTAAAGCTCGACAGCTCCCACAGGGATCGGCGGTGTTGGTTGAATTCCGGCCTTGGCTACGAGCGCAATTTCAGCAGCGACAAAGCTCAAATGTGGGAGCTGTCGAGCCCCAGCGAGGCTGCGAAGGCGGAGGTAATGCCGACATATTTTTTCGCCTGGACCCAACACTCTCGCAAAGGGATCGGCGGCCTGCTGCTCGGCTACGGTTCGCGCCTGGCCTACGGCTGTTACTTCCAGCGGCATCGTCTTGGGCAGCCTGTATGGCTGGGTATGGTCGGTGGTGGCGTTAATCGGCAACAGCGTGGGGTGCCGGTTGCGGCCGCTTTTCTTCGTAGGTGAGCGTTAGCAGGTGGCGTTGAGCAGTTGCTAAGACTTGAAGGCATCGCAGTTGTCTTCAGGCGCTCCGAACAACTCATCGTGAGCGTCCATTGCTTCTATCAGGCTTGCGTACGATTGGCTACGTTCACTGGGTGACATCTCAATCAGCAGTTGTATCAGTTGTTTATCAAAGAAAGCTTGGTTGGCGGTCGTCATGGGCAGGCGAAAGAAATCCGTACTCTGCACCGTGTACAGGGCTGTTTTAAGGTTCATAAAGCACACATACCGCACTGCCGCGGTATCAGTCAGTCGGCGCCAAGTGATGATTTGCTGGTAACTGTCGTTCATTGATCTTCCTTGTCATGTCGCGAGGTAAGGCTCCACCACATCTTCCAGCAGACTCACTAGTTCCAGGTCCATGTAGCGAAAATCGTCGGGAATATCCAGGCAGTGCAACGGCTTATGCTCCAGCAGACGGGCGTAGTCGGCCTGTAGGCGCTGCTGGTGTTTGCGCTCCATGACGAAGATCACGTCGGCCCACTGGATGTCCGCCGGGCCGACGGTTTTGCGTGCGTTTGGGCTGGTGCCTGCCGAGCGCACATTGAAGCCGGGGCGACGGCGCCAAATCACTTCTGCCGTCGGGCTGGGCCATTTGTTGCGGCTGCAGATGAATAGCAGGTTTTTCAATCTTGCTCCAACGCTTGAACCGCTTCAGCCGCCAGCTTTTCCCGGTCTGCCTTGCTGACGTACGTATCTTTTTTCTTCGGCGCCAATTTGGCGCTGGCCTTTTTGGCCTTGGCCTTGAAGAGCTGCTTGAGTTTTTTCTGGCGGTTCATGTCTTTCTACCCAGGCTGTACAGGCTCGGGATGATACCAGCTTAAAAACCGACGCCATTCCCTGAGTCGCTTTTTAGCGCCAATCTGTGTATTGAATCGCCCTCCCTTTTGCCAATAATCGGGTCCTCCAGCGCACAACGGACGACACTGATGAGCATCCACACCCGCACCAAACGCATGACCGTCCCGCAACTGGTCGCCATGAAGGGCCAGCAGAAAATCGTCTCCCTGACGGCTTACTCCAGCGCCATCGCCAAGCTGATCGATCCTTTGGTCGATTTCATCCTGGTCGGTGATTCCACGGCCATGGTCGGGTACGGCCGCCCCTCGACCTTTAGCATGCAACTTGAAGAAATCATCGGCCACACCCGGGCCGTGGTCGATAGCACGCGCTTGGCCTGTGTGATTGCCGACATGCCGTTTGGCAGTTATCAGGAATCCAATGAACAGGCCTTCCGCAATTGCGCCCAGGTGCTGGCGCGCACCGGCTGCGACGCCGTCAAGCTGGAAGCCAACCAGGCGTTAGCCGGCACCGTCGAGTTTCTGGTGGCGCGCGGTGTTCCGGTGATGGCGCATGTGGGGCTGATGCCGCAGTTCGTCAACGTGATGGGCGGCTTCAAGGCTCAGGGGCTCACCGCCGAAACCGGCGCGCGAATTGCCAAGGATGCACGGGCCAATCTGCAGGCGGGTGCGTTCAGCCTGTTGCTCGAAGGGGTGGCAGAGGGCGTGGCCCGGCAGATCACCCTCGACTCGGCAATGCCCACCATCGGCATCGGCGCTTCACCGGCCTGCGACGGCCAGGTGCTGGTGACTGAGGATGTGCTGGGCCTGGGCGGCGAGCAGATGCCGCGTTTCGTCAAACAATACGCGGACGTGGGCGCGGTGATCCGCGATGCCTGCGAACGGTTTGCCGAAGACGTGCGTCACGGTCGTTTCCCTGAGGCGCGGCACTGCTACGGACTTTGACGAATTGCCCGGGCCAGTTGCTCCACGGCCTGGGCGATGTCTTTGCTCCAATCGAGGGTAAAGCTCAGGCGCACATGCTGTTTCCAGGCACCTTGCTGGCTGAACAGTTCGCCGGGGGCGATGACGATGCGTTCCGCCAGCAGGCAATCGAACACGCTCTGCATGTCGACCAGACGCGTGGCTTCCAGCCAAAAACACGCGCCACCCTGCGGGATCTGCACTTCAAAGGCACCCTTGCCGTGTTCGTCCAGCAGGCCTTTCAGCCGGGTCATACAGTCCTGCAACAAGGCCCGCAGCGTGTGCAGATGCGGGTCGATGCGCTTGGAAGTGAATAGCTTGGCAATCGCCTTCTGGCGGATCGGCGACAGACGAAATGCCCGCGCCAGGAACGCCTGCTGCAACTGCGCCCCACACCCACGGCACAGCACATAGCCGTAGGGTGCCTCCGAGCCGATCACCTTGTCTAAGGTCGAAAACACCAGCAGTTTCTGCGGGTCGGCAACGTCGCGATAGCGGGCCGGCCGGGGCGCGAAATACAACTCGCCGTAGGTGTCGTTTTCGAACAACCAGATATCCCGCTGCGCCAGCCATTGGCAGATCTGCTGTTTATCCTCAGCCGGCATGCGGCTGCCGTGGGGAATGTTCACGGTGGATGACAGCACCGCCAGGCGAATGGGCGCGTGCTTGAGCAGTTGATTAAGCGCAGGCAGGTCGAAGCGCCCGTCGGCGTCAAGGTGCAGTTCGATTACGCGGATGTTCGCGGCTTTAAGCTGGCGCAGGATCGCCCACGAGCACGGAGACTCCACCAACGCCACTGTGCCCGCCAAGCCCAGGGCGTTCAGCGACAACGCCAGCACGCTGTGCAGGTCCGCGCCGACATAGACCTGATCGGCCTGCCAGTAGTTGTCAGTGGAGCAGGTGTAGCGCTCGGCCAATGCAGCGCGCAGCTCCGGTTCGCCAAAGGGCAGGTACAACGGTGTCAGTGAGCGCGGGTATTGGCGGGCAATCTCCCGCTCAATCATCAGCAGTGGGTTTTCCAGCGACATCAGCATGGCCGGTGCGTCGCTGCTCAGGGCCAGCATGCCCGGCTGGCGGGCATTGGCAAAGACCTGATCGAGCAGGCTGGGTGCGCGCTCAGTTGAGACAGCCGTCGGCTGCAGACGGGTGAAGTAACCGAACTTGGGCCTGGCGTATACCCGTCCTTCATCCTCAAGGAGCGCGTAGGCGTACTTGGTGGTCGACACCGATACGCCGAGGCGCTGCGCCAACTGGCGCAGCGACGGCAACTTGTGGTCGCCTTGCGAAGGGCTTGCCTCAATCAACTCGACGAGGTAGCGGTACACCGCTTGATAGGCGAACGGGGCGTTTTTAGGTGTATCCATAACCCTTTGCGCCGCATGACTCGCCATTGCAGGGAGCAAGGGGCAGCGTGCTCTGTTAAAGGTTGACGACGGTGCGAGTGTCAGCGCTCTCAGGCTTATGCTCTACAAACGTTGCCTGTACCCGCTTGGATACCAGCATGTAAGGCACCCAGATAAACAAGCCAAACAATGCCCGGACCATTTCTTTTAGTGTGTTGCCATCGAACAGCGGCTGATTCACCAGGACAAACGAGCAGATCCAGGCATCGAGCGGAATGAAAATCACCGAAAAAACGACCGTGGCGATATAAACCTTGGGGAACACGTAATGCTTCCTGAGGAACAGGTAGACCAAATAAGCATAGGTAGCAGCCAGTAGTACGTTGACGACTGTTTCTGAAATCAGAATCGGCGCCCATAGCGGGTTATACAAGGACGATCCCTGCGTGGTCACAGCAGTAAAAGTGCCATTTGCGAAGATGGGGTAATACACGGCGAGAACGTTATAGCTCAGGCGGATAACCGATATAAACAGGCCTATTCCAACGAGCACGAGCCAGCCTCCTAACCCTCTCAACTCTTTGCTCTCTTGCATGTTGTACTCCGTGGGTGAGTAAGGGTTCGAATTTTAATTATTTGCTGAACGATTGCCGCAGAAACGTAGTAATCAGTCCTACCACCTGTTGTTGGATCTCTACTCTGGGTCGGGCCCCTTCACCATCGCGGCAAATCATGCCATCGCCTGGCGAGTCCTCTTCGATCAACGCCATACCGCCCGGCTTGCAGGTCGACATAAAGCTGAAGTGAGTGGCGTCTGCGATCTCTACGTAGTGTGTCGAGGCTTTAGGCAACCGCTTGACCATATCGGTGGACTCCAGGTTGGGGTCCATATCCTCCGTTGGCACGCCCCCCGCAATTACCAGTGCCGGCACCGGCAGTGCGGCCAGGCTGGCGTCGGTGAAGCCGCGCGACAGGCCCAGGTCCAATGTCACCACGGCGCCGACGCGTGGGTCGCGCAGGGTCGCGGCCAGTTGGGCCTTCGCAGCCGGTGTCTCGGCCGGTTTGATCTGCTGGTAGCCGATGCAGCCGCCCAACTTCGGGTGTGCATTGCAGTCGCGGGCGAAGAGGTCCGGGTCGAAGCGTGCACCGGCAATTTCCATGGCAGTCCATCCCCCAATAGAGTGACCCACCACGGCGATCCGGTTTTTCGCCACCGCGCCGAACTGCTTAGGCTGAGCGATCACCGCATCGATGGCCCGGCTCAGGTCTTTGGTCCGTTGCCATAACTGTGCGGCAGCCCGCGGGCTGCGGTCCTTGCTGGTGGTGCCGGGATGGTTGACCGCCGCCACGATGTAACCCTGATGGGCCAAGGCGCTGGCCAGCCACACCTGGTTGCCCCAGTTACCGCCGT
Source organism: Pseudomonas sp. RA_15y_Pfl1_P11 (assembly GCF_963970975.1). Lineage (NCBI taxonomy): Bacteria > Pseudomonadati > Pseudomonadota > Gammaproteobacteria > Pseudomonadales > Pseudomonadaceae > Pseudomonas > Pseudomonas sp. RA_15y_Pfl1_P11. The sequence goes on along the minus strand of NZ_CAXAOY010000024.1, from coordinate 42,659 downwards.
AACCATGGGAGAGCACCACCAGCGGGTGTTCGCCGCTTTGCGCAGGCGCGTCGGGCACCGCGAGGGCGCCGAAGAACACTGCGTCGTCACGGATCAGCTCGGGTGTAGTGGCGGCGGCGGTGGGGTACCAGACGACCATTTGCAATGGGCGCTGCGTATCAGGGACGGTGACGTTTTTGAAGCCGATAGGTGTGGTTTCGGCGAATACAGGCGCTGCCAGGATAATCAGCAGCAGTGCGGTGAGGGTGGTTTTCACAGTTTTTATCGTCCTTGATGTGAGGGCCGCATCATGCCTTGAAATAAGGAGTTTTAATAGAGGTGAGGCGGGATTAGGAAGTTGCTGACGTATTCCTACTTTTAAGTATGACGGCGTTGTCCTTCGTTATTTTAGGAAGTGGGTGGCTTTATTCGGTTAATTAATCGTGCAATGGTGCGGGTGTGAATCTTACAGTTGGATTGATTTGAACCTTACGTGTTAACTCCTGACTCTATGGTGATAATTATGAAAAGCTTGATTGTGTTTGTTCGTAGTTCAGGCCCAAGCAAATATCTGCTCGCATTGGTTGCTGCTTTGGTGATTTTCATTAACGAAGTCGTGCAGGCGCAGGAAAGGTCTATTCCTAAGTCTGAGGCGCCCGGCCCCGTGCTCGTGTTATCTAATTCCGATACCAGTCCCGGTGTAGGGTTCGCAAGTTTCAGTATTGTGAGCTCTGATTTTCCACCGGGGACTCTCGTTGACCCCAAACAGTTAGTGGAAGTGCAATGGAATACGACTTACTATCCTGAAAGTATCATGGAGGATGTGAAGTTGTGCTACTCGCGCCCCTTCAGTTCTCAAGAGGACTGCAGGAAAATTCTTCCAAACTCTTCCGGAACACTGTCGGACTTCAATGTTCAGTCGTTCGGTAATGGCTCGCGTGTCAGAATCTATCATGATGTATACGGGGGGACGCCCCGCTATACTCGGCCTGCGGGTGCAGACTCAGTGGTATTTAAATACAGGTACTAACTCAGTGGAAGCTGCTGGGGATTAAGTTGCTTCGAGTTTATTTTTAAATAGATAACCAACGTATATCTAATGCCGGGTAGCTTCGGTTTGCTCCTGGGCTGGGAGAACATCCATGATCACTGTTCAACCTCAGGCATCCGCATCCTACGGGCGCATGACAACAAGTAGTTCCGTCAGTGCCGTTCCGTTGTCTACGGTTCCACACGCTAACGATCAGACGGCTGTGGCGTCAGCTACGATCCGTGACGTTACTAGCAGCACCGTCTCAATCCTGGCTCGTCAGCTGAGCGAAGCCGCAACACGGGCTGAAACCCGGGCCGGCCAGATGAGCGCCAACCCACTCCATTCGATTACGGGTGACCATTACCTCGCCAATAAAGCCCAGCACGATACGGAAACCCCCAGCACCGAAAACCCGGAGCTCCTGGCACGGGCGCGGCACGCCACTGGTTTCGTCAACGGTACGGACAGCAACCCGTTTAAAGAACTCGCGCGCAATCAGCTCAGCCTGATTGTCGGGGATGACGGTGGCTCCTTCACCGTCAATGAACGACGTGCAGCGTGGGAAGCGCTGGCATCAACGGCGCCCAAGGTCGCCACCCAGTCGGCCCCAGCTTCCGTTAACGGCCGCGACCTCATGATTTCGCGCTTGTACAACGGCAATGAACCCCCCGTTGCCAAGCCACCGGCCACTGTCTACAACGGCACTCAAAACCACGCCGATTTCCTCAACCGTGATGACCGTGCCTTGATCTCGGATATGTACGCCTATGCAAAAGCGGAAGGTGCGGACCTGTATTTCGTAGATCGAGTGGCCATAGAACTCGGCACCTACCGTCATTACAGTGACGGCCTTCAACTTGGGGGGAGCAACGTTCGCTATGACTGGGACGGGTTCCAGGTGACGTTCGACTACAAGCCAGAGGACGCCGCAAACGCGTCAAGAATCCTGGAGGGCTCGGCGATCAACAGCACCCGTCTCGACCAGGGCTTTTTACGATACATCCTGAGTCCGAGCCAGGGAACGTTCTCCAATATTGGGGGCATACCCTTCCTGGAGCGGATGGTAAAAAAATTCTCCAGTGAAGGCGCTGATCAACCTCCACTGGGCAGCGAGTTCGCCACCTTCAAAAGAGCCAAGCGCGAGGACCATGTCGTTCAAACCACGGACAAGAACATAAGGCTCGCGCCCTTCAAGGCACTTACCGAAACCGTGAATGGTGTCTGGCACCTCACCGAACACGGCAAGACCGCTGGCTATTTGATGGATAAGTCCACCGGTAGGCTGTACAAGCCCACTGATCCTCTAAGCGATCAAGTGCAACAGCGCTCGCCCTTGAATATTCCTGCTGGCGAAGCGCCCAACAACACCTTGCTCGACGCCCTGGCAGACACCCGCGAGCAGCCAACAACACGTTGGATCTGGCCCGGCCATCTGTTCAAACTGATGAAAAACTTCAAACCCTGAAGCGCCACTGTCCACCAGCCACTGCAAGCGCATTTTGCTGATGCGCATTGCAGCCCAGCCGACTCAGACCCCCGCGCCTTCCGCTTAAGGCCTACGCGTGCGTAAGCCCCGTCAACGTATCCGCAAGGGTCTTCGTGCGTTGCGCTGTCCCCTCAGTCGCACGGCTTGACGCCTCCAGTGCGTCGAGCATTTCGCGCAGCGCGCCCACCCCGGTGGACTGGTCCTCAATCTGCTGGGCAACACGCTGGATCTCGCTCGACAGCAGGTCGATATCCACACCAATCTCCGCCGCATTCTTACGCGTGATCTCTGCCAGTTTGCGCACTTCGTCCGCCACCACTGCAAAGCCCCGGCCGAGGTCGCCCGCGCGCGCCGCCTCGATGGCGGCGTTGAGCGCCAGCAGGTTGGTCTGCCCGGCGATTTGCTGGATCACTTGCACAATCGACTGGATACGCAAACTTGAACCCGCCAGGGTGCGTGCACCTTCCACTGCGACATCTGCCTGGCTCGACAGCCCCTCCACCGTCGCTCCAGCCTGGGCAGACACGCTGTTCTGCCGGTCAATGGTGCCCACCAGATCATCCATCGACGCATGCAACTCACCCGAGTAATGCTTGAGCTGCGAAGCAATGTCCTCCTGCTGCCGCTCGGCTTGCGCCAACACTTGGCCCAAGTCTGCCAGGCCTTCGAACACCGGCAGGATATTGCGGTCCAGCCCACGGGTATTCAGGGTGTCGGTGAAGTCTTTGTTCTTGAACGCGTTAATTTGCTTGACCACCACATGGTTCAAGCCCGCCAGTTTCTTCACCTGCCGGCGCAGGAAAAACGCCTTGAACTCGCCATAATGGGCGATGAAATTGTCGACGTACTCGTCATTGAAACTGACGCCTTTGGCCACCCGAAAGAAGAAAATCGCGGTCAGCGTCTGGTTCAGGTTCAGCCCCAGGATTTCACCAAAGGTCGAAAACCCCGCCAGCGGCACATCCCCAAACGTGCCGGCCATGCTGCCCAGTTCGGCGCCGTTGTTCAGCCGGCGCAAAATGCAGTCATTTAGAATACCCGCCACCGGCTGGCCACCCTTGCCGCGCAAAAATTGCTCGTAGTCCAAACGCGTTGCCTCACGCAACGGCGTACGCCGCACCATCACCAACTCTTCACCGGGTGCCACGTCGCAAAACAGCTGCACGATCTGCTGCTCATAGTCGATACGCGCGATGGAGCGCACGAATAACTCACTGCCCACGCGGATGGCAAACGAGTAGTCCGCCAGCTTCGATTCCAGCGCCTGGGGCGTGCAGTTGAACGCATCGCACAGCGCTTGCACCATGCTCTTGATGTTGCCGCTGCTGTCGATCACCTGGTCAATCGTGCGGTCCTCTACCGACGCGGTCAGCACACTGAAGGTCAAATCCGCCGGCTTGAAATTCTGGCTCTTGAACACGCCAAAGCGCACTTGGGCTGCCGTCTTCAGGAACACAATCTGCGCATGGTTCTGATAACTGCGCTGGCCGTCGTGAATCAGCGTCTTCTGGAAGTCCGACTTGCCCCCGGCCGACCCGCCCACGAATAAACACGGAAAACGCCCGGACTCATACAGCGCCTCCATGAAAAACGACTCCGACGCCGACAACCCGTCAAACACGACATAGGCCAACGTATCGCGATGATCGATCTGCGTATGCACCTGCACCCCTTTGATATTGCTTACCAGCTTGGCAATCCGCTCCTGCATCCCCAGGCGCTTGCCGCCACTGCGAATGTCCTCACACTCCAACGGCACCATCACCACCTCGGCGGCAGCGATCACGCTGTCGTCGAACAACTGCAGCACAATCCGGTCCCAGCGTTCGCCAGTGGCGCAGTAAAGCGTCTTGGCTGCGTTGCACAACTCGCCGGCAGTGGTGCACAGGCTGATGGTGCTTTGGGGAAAGCGCCGCTTGAGCTTGGCGGCTATTTGGTCGATGTCCAGATGCGGGGAGATGAAGCCGGTGATAAGCGTCGGGCTGATGCGCAGGGTGGCTAAAGACGGCTCCAGTTCGTTGGCGGTGCAGGTGAGCGTGGTGGTGCCTTGACGGTCGGGCCGGGCTTTTTTGAGAAGGGCGAGTGGGTTCATGGTGGGGGCTCAATCGGGAGGGGGCGCAGGGTATTGGCATGCGGTTAATAAGGTTATCGGCGGGAGGGGGGAGGGCAGGAGGGGAGGTTGGCGGGATGCGACAGATGGCCGCATTTGGCCTGCGCGGGATGCGCGTGAGCTACGGCAGGGGCCTTGCCTGGAAGCCTATGACTAGCCCTGTAGATCTTGATGAGTGGGTGACGCACGTGAGAGATGCGTCGTACCGATCCACCCGACACTGATCTCAGTGAGAAGTATGTGAAGCCGCTGGGCCTGCCAATAGTGCGTGACCTTCGAGAGCAGTGGTTTTAAAACCGGGATAATCTGCCGCTCAACCTTGGTATTGGCCAACACAACCCCATAACTACCCCTGTATCCATTGAGCTTAAGGGGCAGACCATGACCAACCAAACCGAAACCGCCATCCTCGCCGGCGGCTGCTTCTGGGGCATGCAAGACCTGCTCCGACGCTATCCCGGCGTGCTACATACGCGCGTCGGCTACACCGGCGGCGATGTGCCGAATGCTACTTATCGCAACCACGGTAACCATGCCGAAGCGATTGAGATCGTTTTTGACCCGGCTGTGATTACGTATCGGAAGATTCTCGAGTTCTTTTTCCAGATACATGACCCGAGCACGCCTAATCGGCAGGGGAATGACCTTGGGCCCAGCTATCGTTCGGCAATTTATTACCTCAGCGAAGCGCAGAGGGGCATTGCCGAAGATACAGCAGCAGACGTTGATGCTTCTAAGTTATGGCCGGGGCGTGTGGTAACTGAAATTGAGCCGGCGGGGCCATTTTGGGAGGCGGAGCTTGAACATCAGGATTATCTGGAGCGGATACCGAATGGGTATACCTGCCACTTCGTGCGTCCGAACTGGAAGCTGCCGAAGCGTGCGTGATGATGGCCTTCGGTACCTGGGAACCCTACGTGTCGCTGCAGGAAAAAGAGGGCAGTACCTTGATCCGCAACGCCATGGGCCTGATGAGCGCGCCGACCTATATCGTGGCGTACGAGCCGGCCCTGGCGCAAAAAAGCGCGATCATCGCAGACTTCATTGCGCGCCTCACCCGTGCTCGGGCGTGGAGCAGCATGCACGTCGATGAGTACGCCGAGGCGTGGTGCAAGGCCAACCAATCGGCGCCGGAAATCGCCAAAGTGTGGTTCAAGCGCGATGCGATCAAAGTGCTGCCGATCTCGCCAACGATTGTCAGCGAGGCCCAGGCCACGCCGGATTTCCTGGTGGATGCGCAGATGTTGAAGCAGCGGTATGACGTGGCGCCGTTGTTTGATCGGGTGCTTTAAACGCAGAGGAAATGTGCGCTCATAGTATCCACCGGATGTTTGTTCAGGTGCTGGACTAGGATTTTTCTTCCGGAGCTCACCGGAAACAAAATTCCACTGGCATCGGCAAGGAGTAGCCAGTAGGCTACGCGTGATGCTGTGACCAATTTAGTCGGCAGGACGCCGGAGTTTGATACATGGCTCGACGGTATGAGGGATATTTGGGGGAAAGCGGCGGTGCTGACCCGCCTGGACCGAGCTGGAGAAAACAATTTTGGAGATTGTGAATCGGTAGGCGACGGCTTGAGTGAAATGCGTGTGTTTGTCGGGCCCGGTTACAGGATTTATTTCGTGCGTACGGGTATCACCGCTTACCTGATGCTGTGGGGAAGCGGTAAACCGACCAGAAGAGAGGAATCAAGCGGGCGAAAGAGATTCTTGATGCCCTGAGAGGTAGATGAAATGAGCGAATCGAAATTCAAACCCGAGGATATGCCGATCCTCGATCTTGATACGTCCGGTACCCGCGTCTATGAAGCTTCGCGCTTCCTCGACAGCCCGGACACCATCAGTGCGTATCTGGCGCAAAGCATGAGGTCTCAAGACCCACAGGTACTGATGAAGGCACTTGCGGAGGTCACCAAAGCCCAGGGCGTGAACAAGGTGGCCGAGGCGGCGGGGGTTAATCGCGAGAGTCTTTACAAAACGCTGAAAGGCGGATCAAAAACGCGCTATGAGACGATCCAGAAGCTGATGATGGCGTTAGGGGTTGAGCTGACTGTGCAGCCGATTGCGATCCAAAAAACACCGGCAGTCGTCCGCAAACCTTAATACGAAAACGCGCACTTCAGCACGAAGCAGTTCGAGTCTGGGAGCAGGCAAGCCAGCTCCCATATTTATTTGCGTGTTTTTGGCCTTACCGCACCAGGCACGGCTGCTTGTTGTTGAAGCGCCATCCCGGAATCAGGAATTGCATCGCCACGCTGTCATCCCGCGCCCCGAGGCCCATGCCTTTGTACACTTCATGGGCCTTGGCCACGGCGTTCATATCGATCTCTACACCCAGGCCTGGCTTGCTCGGCACTTTCACGTAGCCGCCTTCGATTTTCAGTGGCGCCTTGGTCAGGCGTTGACCGTCCTGCCAGATCCAATGGGTGTCGATGGCGGTAATGTCGCCCGGCGCGGCGGCGGCTACCTGGGTGAACATCGCCAGGGAAATATCGAAGTGGTTGTTGGAGTGCGAGCCCCAAGTCAGGCCCCATTCATGGCACATCTGTGCGACGCGCACCGAGCCCTGCATCGTCCAGAAGTGTGGGTCGGCAAGAGGAATATCGACGGATTGCAGCTGGATGGCGTGGCCCATTTCGCGCCAGTCGGTGGCGATCATGTTAGTGGCGGTTTTCAGCCCCGTGGCGCGGCGGAATTCGGCCATGACTTCGCGGCCTGAGTAGCCGTTTTCGGCACCGCAGGGGTCTTCGGCATAGGCCAGTACGTGGTGCTGGTCTCGGCACAGGCGGATGGCTTCTTTCAATGACCAGGCGCCATTCGGGTCTAGGGTGATGCGGGCATCCGGGAAACGTTCGGCCAAGGCCGTGACGGCTTCGATTTCGGCATCGCCACTGAGCACGCCGCCTTTGAGCTTGAAGTCGTTGAAGCCGTATTTGGCTTTGGCAGCCTCAGCGAGGCGCACCACGGCGTCGGCCGTCAGGGCTTTTTCGTGGCGCAGGCGGAACCATTCATCGTCGCTGTCGGCCTCGTCGCGGTAAGCGAGGTTGGTAGCGCTGCGGTCGCCGACGTAGAACAGGTAACCGAGCATCTTCACGGCATCGCGCTGCTGCCCTTCGCCGAGCAAGGCGGCCACCGGGACATCGAGGAATTGACCCAGCAGGTCGAGCAGCGCGGCTTCCATGGCGGTGACGGCGTGGATCGTAATGCGCAGGTCAAACGTCTGCAGGCCGCGCCCGGCCGCGTCGCGGCAAGCAAAGGTGCTGCGCATCTGGTTGAGCACGCGCTGGTACTGACCAATGGGCTGGCCGATCACCAGGCTGCGGGCGTCTTCCAGGGTCTCGCGGATGCGCTCGCCACCGGGTACTTCGCCCACGCCGGTATTGCCGGCGCTGTCTTTGAGAATGACGATATTGCGCGTGAAGTAAGGCCCATGGGCGCCGCTGAGGTTGAGCAGCATGCTGTCGTGGCCGGCGACGGGGATGACCTGGAAGTGGGTAACGACGGGAGTGTTCATGGCAAGTTCCTAAATGGGCTCAAAGAGGTTTGCTGAGGGCGGCGCCCGTAGGCACAGTTGGCGCCAGCACGGCGGAGGGCGACGTCTTGGCAAAAAACACCAGGATCGCAGCGAGCACCGAGGTGCCGGCCAGGCCATAGAGGCCGCCCTGGATCGAACCGGTGGTCTGTTCCAGAAAGCCAAAGGTGGTCGGTGCAACGAAACCGCCCAGGTTACCGATCGAGTTGATCAGCGCGATCACCGCGGCGGCAATGCGCGCATCCAGGTAACCCTGGGGAATCGGCCAGAACAGCGACGACGCCGACTTGAAGCCGATGGCCGCAAAGCAGATCGCCACAAAGGCAAAGATCGGCCCGCCGATGGTGGACATGAACATGCCTGCGGCGGCAATCAACAGCGCCGCCGCCACCCAGGCCTGCTGGAACTTGAACTTGCCCGACAGCGAGGCGAAGGTGTACATGGCGATGATCGAGATCAGCCATGGAATCGAGTTGAAGAGGCCGACCTGTATATCACTCAAGTCGCCCATCTTTTTGATGATGCTCGGCAGCCAGAATGTCGCCGCGTAGATCGTCAGTTGGATGCAGAAATACAGCGCGCAAAACAGCAGGATCTGGCGGTCTTTCAGCAACGTGCCGAGGGTCGGTTTGACGGTGGTGAGGGCTTCACGTTCGAGCTGTTCCTGGTCGATGGCATTGACCAATGCGTCTTGTTCTTCGCGGGTCATCCATTTGGCGTCGTGGGGTTTGGAGTCCAGCCAGAACCACACAAAGAACCCCAGCGCCACCGAGGCCAGGCCTTCAATGGCAAACATCCACTGCCAGCCGTGGAAGCCAAACCCTTCGATCTGCAACAGTGCGCCTGAGAGAGGACCGGAAATCAGTGAGGCGACCGCCGAGCCGCTGAGGAAAATCGCGATGGCTTTACCACGCTCCACGCCGGGCAGCCAGCGGGTGAAGTAGTAGATCACCCCAGGGAAGAAGCCGGCTTCGGCCACGCCCAGCAGGAAGCGCAGGATGTAGAAGTGGGTTTCGTTCTGGATGAACGCCATCATCGTCGCGACGATGCCCCAGGTGAACATGATGCGGGTCAGCCAGATTCGCGCCCCGACCTTCTGCAGCAGCATATTGGAGGGCACTTCGAACAGGGCGTAGCCGATGAAGAACAGTCCGGCGCCGAATCCATAGGCGGCGGCGCCAATGCCCAGGTCATGCTCCATGTGCGTGCGCACAAAGCCGATATTGACCCGGTCGATGTAGTTGAGGATGAACATGATCACGAACAGTGGGAGCACATGGCCCTTCACTTTGCTCACGGCGCGTGCGAGGACCGAATCGCTTTCTGGTGCGGCAGATGCATGGCTTGAATTGTTCACAATTCAAAACTCCCCCTGATTATTTTTATGCGGGTTTGCGTGTTTTGTTGATAGACATCATACAAGTAGGTTTCGTGAGATCGCAATGCAGTGGTGCGTGTTTTTGTGCTTATAACGCCCTGTGTAGATCAGGTTTTTTGGTTTTTGTTATAGGTTTCACTTGGTTTTATGCAGGTTTTGAATGGTCTGATTGTTTGGGAGAGTCGCAATGGTTCGAGTGAAAAACGTGAGCGGTATGATTGGTTGTCATACAAGTTGATGGTTTTTTTAATCAAGCCGGGCCCGTCGCCGGGCGGGGTGTTAAGCTCCCTCCAGCTCAGCCCCGTGGACTTGTAGCAATGCCCATTGAAAGTGGAACCCCCCTGCGCAGACGCTCCACCAACCTTGCCCAAGGCGTGGTCGATGCGCTGACCCAGCGCATCCTGCTTGGCCAGTTGAAGCCCGGTGAGAAATTGCCATCGGAATCCACCATCGTGCTTGAGCATGGCGTGAGCCGAACCGTCGTGCGCGAAGCGCTCTCGAAACTGCAGGCGTCTGGCCTGGTGGAAACCCGTCACGGCATCGGCACCTTTGTATTGGCGCTGCACGCCCAGCAGGGTTTGCGCCTGCATGTGGACACGGTGGCCAGCGTGCGCAATATGCTCGAGTTGCGTCTGGGCCTGGAGGTACAGGCCGTAGCGCTGGCAGCGGTGCGTCGAACCGACGTTCAACTGGCCCACATGCGCCAGGCGCTCGACGATTACCAGGCGTCCCTGGCCAACAACGACACTTGTGTGGAAGAAGACAAACGCTTTCACCAACTGATCGCCGAGGCCACCGGCAACACGTTTTTTACCGAGATCATGCTGCACCTGGGGAGCGCGATGATTCCGCGCACCCAGCTCAAGGGTGACGAGCGTGGCGGCGCCGACTTTGCCCAATTGGGGCAACTGGCGAACCTGGAGCACGAGGCGATCTTCAACGCGATCAAACGCCAGGACCCTGACGCCTCACGCGCCGCCATGGTGCTGCACCTGACCAACAGCCGGGACCGTTTTTCGGGGGAGCAGGGCCGTTGAACGAACACACTTTATCCATGCGCCTGGAGCGCGTGGGGGCGAACGTACCGACTGGCGCGCGCCTGGCGGATATTGGCTCCGACCACGGCTATTTGCCGGTGGCCTTGATGCGCCGTGGTTTGATCGTGGCGGCGGTAGCGGGGGAGGTGGCTGCTACGCCATTCCATGCGGCGCAGCGCACCGTACGCTCCAATGGCCTGGAGCAGCAGATTACGGTGCGCCTGGCCGATGGCTTGGCCGCCATCGAACCCCGTGACGGCATCACCGCGATCAGCGTTTGCGGCATGGGTGGCGAGACGATTCGCGACATTCTCGAAAACGGCAAGTCTTACTTGAGTGGCCAGGAACGGCTGATCCTGCAACCCAACGGCGGCGAGCAACCCGTGCGCCAATGGCTGATGGATAACGGTTATTCCATTCTCAGTGAAGAACTGCTGTGGGAGAACCGCTTCTACTACGAAATCATCGTCGCCGAGCGCGCTGGGCCGGTGGCTTATAGCGCCGAACAGCTGTACTTCGGCCCGCTGCAGATGCAGGCGCGCAGTCCTGCGTTCCTGGCCAAGTGGCAGCGCATGTTGCATCAAAAGCAAAAGACTCTGGCCAGCCTGGAGCGCGCGCGGCAGGCGGTGCCTGAAGAGACGCGGCAGGAGATTTCCCAGCAGGCCAGGTGGATTGCCGCGCTACTGGCTTGACACACGTTCATTCAAATTCTCCAGCCCCCACAGGGATGGGGGTTGTGCCGGGTGTTTGCGCCATTAGTTACAGGGGCGCTCTGGGGGTGAGTGTTTCTGCCCCATTTTCGTGCGTTTCTCGTTGTTTATTTGGTGCGAGCCCGCCTATTTCGGGGCGTTCCTTCATCGGCCCATTTTTTGCTTGTGGCTTCTCAATCAATGACATGGCATTTTGCCGTTAGTCATTTCAAGGCTTCACCCAGCGGTGCACCGCGTGGGTCGTTTTTGGAGAGTGGTCGGACATGCACAGCCTTTTATCACCGGGTATCCGCCTGCTGGGTCGTTTCGGCTTTGCGCGCAAGTTCCAGATCCTGTTCTTGCTGTTCATGCTGCCCCTGGCGGGTAGCCTATGGACGATTGGCTCGGACTATCGCGACAAATTAACCGTGATATCGAGCGAGCAGTCCGGCGTTCGGCAATTAATCGCCTTGGACGCGTTGGATGACCAATTGACGGCCCAGCGCAACCTGGCCGCGCGGTGGAAAGCGGCAGATATACTGCACGCTCCGACGCCGGCGGCGAAGGCGGCGATGGACAAGGTGGATGCGAATTTCCCAGTGATCCTGCAAAGCCTGCAAGCGTTGGGCGATTCACTAAAGTCCCAGAACGCCAGCGCCGATATCCTGGCCCGCTTCGAAGCGTTACAGGCCACAGTCAAGGGCATGGATTCCCAATCCCTGCGCACCGTGGGCTGGTGGCCGGACGGCTACGACCGCTTCACCTTGGCCCTGACCGCGATGCAAACCCTGCGCGAGCAGATCACCCAGGATACCGGCTTGATCCTGGACCCGTGGTTGGAAACCTACCTGTTGATGCAGATTTCCACCCAGCAAACGCCTGACCTGATTGAGCGGATCGGCCGCATGGCCAGTGTGGGTCAGTCATCCATCGCCTCGGGGCAGTTCACCCTGCAAAGCCGTTTGCAGATGCGTGACCTGCGCAGCCGCATTGGCGATGCACGGGACCAGTTGGTTAAGGCCGCTGCCCCCCTTAGAGCCAAGCAATACGTGGGGCTAGGTCCCTGGACCACGCAGTACGACAACAGCCTGCAACGGCTGGACAACGAACTCAAAGTGCTCGACGAGGGCGTGTTCGGCGGCACCATCAAGCTCGATACGGCGGCCTTCGAAACCAGTGTCGACGGCATGCTCGACGGTTTGGCCGCACTGCGTAACCAGTCGCTGACGTCGCTGGATGCGCGCTTGAGCTATTACCACACGCGTTCCATGCAGCAATTTGTCCCGTTGGCGGCGACGTTCAGCCTGCTGGCGTTGGCAGCGTTGTATCTGTTCATTTGCCTGCAAGCCTCGATCCGGCGTAGCGCCAGCGGTATCACCACCTTGGCCGAATCCTTGCGAGACGGCAATCTGTGTGTGGAAGTGGCCTTTGAGGGGCGCGACGAGCTCGCCGCGATCAGCGCTGCCTTGAACGTCGCAGTGGTGCAGTTGCGCACCAGTCTGTTAGGTGTCAATCACGAAACCCAGCAGCTTGGCTCAGCGGTACAGACCCTCAACTCGCAATCGGGCAGTACCCTCAACGAGGTCGAAGACCAGCAACACCAGATCAGCCAGATTGCCGCCGCTGCTACCCAATTGGCCGCCACCTCCATGGGCGTTGCCCGCAGTTGCGAACAAGCCTCGAGCAGCGCCCAACAAACCCGGCGCATTGCCGAGGACAGTAGTCGCGACAGCCAGCGCACCACGGCCAGCATCCAGCAGCTCAATCAACGCCTGACTGACACCGCCAATGCGCTGGAGCAAGTCAACCAGCAGGGCCAGCAGATTCAATCGGTGGTCGATACCATTCGGGGCATCGCCGAACAGACCAATCTGCTGGCACTCAACGCCGCCATCGAAGCCGCCCGCGCCGGCGAGCAGGGCCGGGGGTTTGCCGTGGTCGCTGATGAAGTGCGCAGTCTGTCACAACGCACACAGGCCTCGACCGCACAGATCGCCGACACTGTGGACAGCCTGCGCGCGACGGTCAGTCAGGCAGTTACCCTGATGGGCGCCGCCTGCGAACAAGCACTGACGGATGCGCAATCGGTCACCGGGCTTGGCGTTCGATTGGGCGAGATCGCCGGCGCGGTGCAGAACGTTACCGACACCTTGGCGCAAATCGCCACGGCAGTGGAGGAACAGGCCACGACGGCGGATGAAGTGAGCGGCAATATCCAGCAGGTCGACCAGGCCGCCGGGCGCCTGCTCGACGGCGCGCGCGCGGTGAACCAGGCGGCCGACACGCTGAGCAAGGGCAGCCAGGCACTGAGTGACAACACTGCACGGTTTCGATTGGCGTAAGCGCCGAGGCTGGCGAGCGGAACCCTTTCGTCGCGACTGACCACTTATTGTCCGAACCCTGGCGCACCCGATAAGTGACGCCAGCATCCAGGTCCCCAAGGAACACGGCCAACAACAACGCCCTTCGATCTCACGGGATTACAGGTATGAACTTTGATATCTCGAGTACTTTGCGTGCGACTCTGCTAACTATCGGAATTTCCAAGGAGCACATTGGCGCTTTCGATCTTCATTCGTCTATTGAGATTAACTTCAAAACGATCAGTCCGATTATTTTTACTGTTGAAAATGACAAGGTGTGGATGTGGAGTCGGTTGAACAGTCACTTCAATGTTGATGTTCATGCACAGAAGTTACTTGTTCTACTGCAACACGCATTGCCCTGGGTCGTGACGGGGCAGGCGGTCTTTGGCAAGGGACGAGCGGGCTACGAAATCAAAGCGTTGTTAGCGGTAGATTGCATTGTATCGCCTGAAAAAATGCAGGGAGCATTGGATGGATTTTACCGTCTGATGGTATCAATCAATAACACACTCAATTGAATACTCACCCGCACTCCACTTTTTTATGAGAGATAAATAATGGTAATTGAAACTGGCACTGCACCCGTGCAGCAGACGCCTACGGGGCAGCGGGTTGAGGATAATGGCCTGAGAAAGACGGAATTTGTCAAAAACTTTGATTACATCAAGAATAAGGCTATTGAGGTTTCCTCCAACACACTGCCTACGTTGACCATGAAAAACGGAGGCAAAGAACAGCCGGTTCATTTTCTTGATGATGGTGCGTATGTTGCGCAAGTCAGAAATGGTGCCGTCTACAATGCTGTGATTGACAGTGAAATTGTTGAAAAATACTCTCAAGACAATGTCGTGCCGGGCAAGGCATCCATCAAGGATGGCGCGTTGAGTCTGGGGTTGAATCGGTTCAGGATTACGGGCCCCACTCAAACGGAAACCCAAAAAATCCTGGCGGGACTCCAGCATATCAAGGACCCGGAGGCCCGCATGGCTGAGCTTTCCAAACTCGTCAACGACCAAGGCACTCACAGTGTGGAGGGGGCGATGAGGCTTACCATGGTCAACGATCCGGTCAGGCGGGCGTTCGAGAGCTATTACGCTAAGCACGCCTTGCAAGATTATTTCAGTAGCCCAGAGAAGTACCAGAAATTTTCAGATATCTCCACTCGCCAAGTTGATTATCTTAAACAACATCTCATCCCTGCCGCCTTAGTCGAAAAGTATGAAGCTGCCTGGCGCAATGAAAGTTTTGACACCGCCATTGTCGGTTTGGATCAGTTGCAAGGCTTCTATACGCGTGCCAAGAAAACCCTCGAAACGCTGGAGGTGACACCGTCGGCGCAGCAGGCAATATTCGATATCTACAAACATCGTTACATGAGTTATGCGCTGAAGAATGAGCCCGAGGCCGAAGCGAAACTTCCAGTGGGGCATTGGGACGGCGTGTTTGATCCGATCAAGGCGCCTGGTAAAGGGCGCGTGGAACTCAACGCCAAAGAGGGTAACTTGTTCAGGCAGGCAGACAGTTTCAATGTTGGGATTATGAGGAACATTGACGCCACGCCCAGGGACTTGCGGCTTAATGAACCTCATTATATTAAATACGAAAGCGATTACAAAAATCAGTTATTAGCCAGCGCCAGTACGCGCTGCCCGGACAGGCTTGAAATGCAAGATCCCAATCATCCGGATGCATTCAAGCCTGGCTCTTATTTAAAAGACTTTTTTGGAAAAGGTACAGGGACCTATGTCAATGGTCCTTCGGGCTCTATTTTGATCGAGCATGGCGCTTTACGCGCGTGCAAAGATGCCCATGCACAGGCGAGTGCTGATGACATAGAAACTTACCTGGCTATTCAAGCCCTGTTATTTATCTATATTGATGGCGGGCACTCAATGGATGAAATCGCCTATGCGCTGAAGCAGGGGAGTGCGCGAGAAAAACTGCAAGAAGCGTTTGGAGGTCGAGATGGATTCGACAAGGTGGGCACCAAAATTTTCATGAACTACGGCGCTTTGGAGAAAGCCGCCAATGATGCCGCCACGTTCAGCCATGCACTACAGGTCAAAGATCACGCCCATCAAAAAATAACCCATACCGATCCGGCCGGGTTAACCACTCGTGCGCAAACTAAAACGTTGGCATTGAAGCAAACGGCATCCGCCCGAGGTGTGCTTTATCACCCCGCAGACGTCCTGATTAAGGAATTGGGGGCTGCTGCCAAGCTACTGCATAAGGTTGTCTCGAATCTCAGTCCCGAGCACCAGAAAACGCTCGGTGCTCATTTATTAGGCGAGGGCAGATTATTGGAGGGGGGAACAACCGCCGATTTGCTGGCAGCGTTACAACGAGTCAGCGCGCCTGAGCTTTTGCCGGCTGGCGTGGAGGTAAGTGCTACGGACAGGGCTGTGGTGATTGCACTGATGGGTGATATCGGCGGTTTTTACACCACCCCTGCCAATGCAAGTGTGGAGATGATGACGGCGCTGAATGATCAGTTGGAGGCACATGGCGTGCAGATACCGTCCCCGGCATCCGTACAGGCTATGCGGGACACGGGCGGTTCTACTGCTGTTGGCCCGGACAAAAGGGCGGAGCGGAAAGTCCGCTCCTTTGAGTCACCAAAACACATTCCCTTCCGCGCCGGAGTACACAATACGGGCTCGGTTGCCGACGAATTGCTGAATATCGATGCAGCCAAACGTATCCCCGCCAATCGCTGGGCAGTCTTCGATATCAGTACGCCTCGTATCAAAGAAACCACCGAACCCTTTGTCGGGCACATGTCGGCTTCTCCGGCCGAGATACTTCAAACCTGGGATATGTTGCGTGGTGTCAAAGCGAAAGACCAGTACGTGGGAGCACTGCGCGGTCACCCGATTCGTCCAGAGGGCGGGGAGTCGCCAGGTTTGATGTCAGCGCAGCAAGAACAGCGCTATGCCCGTGCCGCGGGTGCAAGTGCCTTCTTAGTGGGGTTGGGTTATCACAGTGCGGTCGAGGTGCTCGAAGGTACGCTGGTGTACACGGGACAAAGCATCAGAAACAAGGGAACACTGTCCCCGACACAGCAGGATTCTGCCCATGTGTTCGGACACGGCGCGGCGACGGACCTCATGAGCGAATTGTTCAAGGCCAATACGACAGCGTAGCGTGCTACTTTTTTTGCTGCGCTGGCAGATCAGGCCACGTAGTGTTCAAATCAGCCAAACGCCTCCACAATCGGTAGAAATTTAATTGTCTGCACTCCTGGGCGCTGGCGTAGTCTGTTTGCAAGACACCCCTGTCGCCCAGCGGAGCATTCAATGATCATCGTCCACCACCTCAACAACTCACGCTCGCAACGCATCCTGTGGCTGCTCGAAGAACTCGGCCTGCCCTACGAAATCAAGCGTTACCAGCGCGACCCAAAAACCAACCTCGCGCCGCCTGAACTCAAGGCCATCCACCCACTGGGCAAATCTCCGGTAATCGAAGACGGTGGCCAGGTGTTGATCGAATCTGCCGCCATCATTGACTACTTGATCCGCCGCCACGGCCAGGGCCGTCTGCAACCTGATCCCGCCAGCGCAACCTACGACAGCTACGTGCAATGGCTGCATTTCGCCGAAGGCTCGGCCATGCTGCCGTTGATGCTCAACCTCTATGTCGGCCGCCTCGGCGACGCAGGCGCGCCGTTGCACCCGCGTATCGAATCGGAGGTGGCCAATTATTTGGGTTACTTGAACGATGTACTGGGGCAGACGCCTTACCTGGTCGGCGATGAATTGAGCGGCGCGGATATCCAGATGAGCTTTATCGGTGAAGTCGCCGGCGCCCAAGGCAAATTGCAGGCCTACCCGAACCTGGCCGCGTGGGTGGAAAAATTCCAGGCGCGGCCTGCGTATCGCAAAGCGGTGGAGCAGGGCGGGGAGTACGCGTTCGCGAAATAACGTGGCTTAGGGGGGCAGCTTTGCCCCCATTCTTTGCAGTTATTGACCTTCGAAACGCCTCAACGAAAACGACGATAAATCCAGCTCGCTCGCCCCCCGGATGCACCACTGCGCAAACGCCTCCCCCAGCGCCGCCGAATGCTTGAAGCCATGCCCCGAACACGGCGACACCACCAGGGTGTGCTGCAACGTGGGGGCTGGTCGATGATGAAATGGTGGTCCGGCGTCACGGTGTAGGCGCACACCGCCGACTTAACCACCTTGGCCGTCACCCCGCAGAGACGGCCCTGCACCTGTTGTTCGTATATCTCGCGCTCTTGCGCAGGCGAGACTGTGCGGTCGAGTGTCTCGGGCGTTGACGAAGTGTGGTACTGCGCCGTGGCTATCTTCAAACTGCCCTCGCCGGGCAACGCGGGGAAACCGTAATTGGTATGTTCCAATGGCTATTTCGGCCGAAAGCGTCCCCTTTCTTTCACAACCGGTCTACCATGCCAACCCCCGGCAGTGGTTAACGCGCTACCGACCCCATTCTTAAAAGGTACCGCAATGTCCATCGACCAAATCTCCCTTCCCAAAGGCTTAGGCCCTCACGCCATCAAGCTCCTCGAAGCCATCACCGGCGCTTCAACCCATGAAGAACTCAACCGCGCCGGCGGTAAGGCTGAGGGATTTGTGTTGGGGCTTGAGTCCACCAAAACCATCAAGAGCCAAATCGCCGAGTCGTTGTATGTGGCCTACGACGACGCGGCGAGTAATCGGGCGGGGGAGTTGAAGGGCTAACAATTAGCCGGGGTAGGGTGCTTCGCGGTCAAGGAGTTTGGACGTGAGCAACACGCCCAGTTCGCTCAGTTGGTGGATAGCCAGGGCGACGCTGAATAGGGCGGATGTCTCAGGTTTTGCTTGAGACATGACGATATCCAGATTAAGGCCATCACCTCGTCGCGACTAAACAAAAAGGTGGCAGCTGTACGCAGGTTAGTAGACCGGTGGATATCAAAGCCGGCGCGCCCGAAGGCGCCCTACGCACAGCCACCATCAAGCTCAGACGCAATGTCTGACTGATGAAGCTCATGCACTTTCAATACCCAACTCAGGCCACTAAACCCGATCCCCGAGAAGTCGGCGACCAGGCAACCTTAGAGACGGCCACCCCGGCCCACGGTCACGTGGCAGGTCTTCGGCACGTCGGAGAGGTTTTCCGGGTTGCGCGCCAGCTTTTCTATCGCTGGGGTTTGGCCCTGGCGGCGATGGGTTTCTGGCGGATGTCCACCGTCACGATCCAGGATTTATCCACGGCGGCGCCCATTGCGCCGGTGTTGGGGGAGATGCCCTCGATTTTGGCGGTTTCATAGCCTTGTGAGTAACAAAAGCCAGGTGCTTGTTCCACGTAAGCAGCGCGGCCAGGGTCGGTGAGGCTGTAAGTCTTGTCGCTTTTGGCGAGCAGACCGCCATCCAATACGCTATAGAATTGCCTCCTGGAACTGGCCTCACAACGAAGGATTGAGCATGACATTGACGGTCGAGACCCTACTCCAACTGGCCATGGCCAACCCCATCAACGCCGAAATCACCGCACGCCTGCCCGACCTCGGCGTGGACCAATGCATGCTCACCGCCGGCTGTCTGTTCCAGGCAGTGTGGAACCATCAAGTGAATCTTCCCGCCGCTCAGGGCGTGAAAGACTACGACGTTTTTTACTTCGACACAGACGTGTCCTACGAGGCGGAAGATGCGGTGATTCGTTCTGCCGAGGCGCTGTTCCAGGACCTGGGCGTGAATGTGGAGGTGAAGAACCAGGCGCGGGTGCACCTTTGGTACGGCGAGCGGTTTGGTCGGCCCTATCCGCAGTTGCACTCGGCCAAGCAGGGCGTGGATCGTTACCTGGTGGCAGGTACGTGCATCGGCTTGGATATCGCGACGGGTGAGGTGTACGCGCCCTATGGGTTGGATGACGTGGAACACGGCGTGCTGCGCATCAACCCGCTGCATGCGGAGCCGGCGTTGTTCATGCACAAGGCCAAGCGTTATCAAGCGCGTTGGCCGTGGCTGAAGATTGTGGCGCCGGGTTCAGCCCAGTAACCCTCCCAGCACGGCGCTGGCGGCCACCACCAACCAGGGCGGCAGCTTCCAGAACATCAGCGCCACCAACGCGACCAGTGCCAAGCTGAAGTCCAGCGCAGTGAAGATCGCGCTGGTCCACACCGGCTGATACAGCGCCGCCAGCAATAACCCCACCACTGCCGCGTTCACGCCGGCCAGCGCAGCCTGGGTGCGTGGGCTGCGGCGCAGGGTTGCCCAGAACGGCAGTGCACCCATCACCAGCAAAAATGACGGGGCAAAGATCGCCAGCAGGGCGATCACACCTCCCATCCAGCCGTTCGGGGCATGGTTCATCGAGGCGCCAAGGAACGCGGCAAAGGTGAACAGCGGGCCGGGCACGGCTTGCGTGGCGCCGTAGCCCGCGAGGAATACGTCATTGTTCACCCAGTGCGGTGGCACCACTTCGGCTTGCAGCAACGGCAGCACCACATGGCCGCCGCCGAACACCAGCGAGCCGGTGCGGTAAAAGGCATCTACCAAGGCCAGCGTGGGATTGGGCAGCCAGCCGGCCAGCATCGGCAGGCCCGCCAGCAACACGAGGAACAGCCCCAGCCACAGGGCGCCCGAGCGGCGGCTGATGGCGACCGGCAGCGTGTCAGGCTCGGCGCTCGGCTCATGTTTGAACAGCAGCAGACCGGCCACGCCTGCGGCGCAAATCACCCCGACCTGGGCCCAGGTGGACGGTTCCAGCAGCACCATACACGCCGCAATCAGCATCAGCATCACACGCGCCAGGCCTTGGCACAGGGCGCGCGCCATGCCCCAGACGGCTTGGGCGACCACGGCCACGGCGACGACTTTGAGGCCATGCAGCGCGCCGTCGGGGAGGGCGCTGCCATAGTGGGAAAGGCCCAGGGCGAACAGAATCAGCGCGATGGCTGACGGCAGTGTAAACCCGGCCCAGGCAGCAGCGGCGCCAGCGTAACCGGCGCGGGACAGGCCCAGCGCGATGCCGACCTGGCTGCTGGCCGGGCCAGGAAGGAATTGGCACAACGCGACCAATTCCGCGTAACTGCGCTCGCTCAGCCAGCGTCGCCGTGTGACGAACTCCTCGCGAAAATAACCCAGGTGCGCAATCGGGCCGCCGAACGAGGTGAGGCCCAGGCGCAGGAAGATCAGGAATACCGACCAGGGGCTGTCGGGATGATCAGCACAGGAGTGGGCCAAGGGGCGAGGTCTCATGAGGTGTTGCGCCACCTTAGCGAATTTTGATGACGTGAAGAAGAGGCCTCTGTTTACGCCAATTGCAACGCGTGATGGAATTTTTGCGCGGGCATTTGAGTCATTGAAGGATGCACGGAGAAAGCCTTCCCATCACTAACACTGACGACAGCAAGGACAGACGATGACCTTTTTTATTTTCCTGCTGGCCTGCGCGGCGGCTGCCAGCACCGGCATCATTTTCAAACCAGGCGCCTGGTACGAATCCCTCGTAAAGCCCAGCTTCACCCCGCCAAACTGGCTGTTTCCCGTGGCCTGGACGATTATCTATCTGCTGCTGGCCTGGGCCGGCTACCGCTTGAGCCTGATCCCGGGCAGCGAAATCGTGCTGGCGTTGTGGGCGGCGCAGATTGCGCTTAACACGCTGTGGACCCCGGTATTCTTCGGCGCGCATCGGATTTTCGCCAGCATGGTGATTATCGCGTTGCTGTGGGTCACCGTGGCCGCGATGGTAGTGCTCGCCGTGCGCCTGGACCTGATCACCGGCTTGATCCTGTTCCCCTACCTGGCGTGGCTGTGTGTCGCGGCGGCGTTGAATTTCTCGATCCTGCGGAATAACCGCTGATGACCCACAAGCTCTGGCCCGCCAGTGAACCTGAACTGGCCGAGATGCGCCGCTTCAATCAAAAGCTCGCGTGGATGCCGCGCTTTAAAATCCGCAATCGGGTTACACCGCGTCTGATTCAGGCGCTGTTGCGCGTCAGCCAAAAGGTCAGGAAAGGGCCGGAGGCGGAGTGCAAGGTGGTCGACTCAGTGCCTGTGCGCATCCTGCGGCCGAGCGGCAAACCCAAAGGCGTGGTACTGGATATCCACGGTGGCGGCTGGGTGATTGGCAATGCGCAGATGGATGACGACCTCAATCTGGGCATGGTCAACGCGTGCGACGTGGCGGTGGTGTCGGTGGATTATCGGCTGGCGGTCGACACACCGGTCGAAGGGCTGATGGACGACTGCCTCGCGGCCGCGCGTTGGTTGCTGACCACGGATGAGTTTGCCGACTTGCCGGTGTTCGTCGTCGGCGAATCGGCGGGCGGGCATCTGGCGGCGGCGACACTGCTAGCGTTGAAACAGTGGCCCGATTTGCTCAAACGGGTAAGCGGGGCGGTGTTGTACTACGGCGTTTACGATTTGACCGGCACCCCCAGCGTGCGCGCCGCGGGGCCCGAAACCTTGTTGCTGGACGGGCCTGGCATGGTCGAAGCGCTGCGCATGTTGACGCCAGGGTTGAGTGAGGGCGAGCGTCGGCAGGCGCCGTTGTCACCGCTGTATGGCGACCTCGTCGGGTTGCCGCCAGCGTTGATGTTTGTCGGGGAGTTAGACCCGTTGAAAGATGACACCTTGTTGATTGCTGAGCAGTGGCCCGGGGCTGAGGCGCATCTGTTACCGGAGTCGGCCCATGGTTTTATCCATTTTCCGGTGGTGATGGCGCAGGGTGTACTTGCCTATAGCCGCCAGTGGATCAGTCAAAGAATGGGCGGGGGAGTACTCAATCTTCCTTCGTCCGGATAACCTTTCGCTCCCCCATTCAAGCCAAGGAAAGCACGTGAAGGTTCTTCAAGGACTCATCGGGTTATCGGCGCTTTATTTGCTGGCCGGCTGTGAGCAAGTCACCGAGAAGACACTGCGCTTCGACGTGCCCTACGGCTATTACGAGACTGCCTTGCGCCAAGACGTCACGGGCAAAGGCCAGTTGACCTGCAAGGTCGCCACCGACACCCAGGACCGTGGCGCAAAGTGGGTGCCTTCGGTCATTCTTGCGGCCGCCGAGGATGCTGCGCAAGACGATACGCTGTTCCTGTCCAGCTATACGCCCGCCGACAGCGACGTGCGGCTATTCCAGCTGCGCACTTTCAACAAGGCAAAGCCAATCATCGATACCTTCTTCCATCGAGCTCCCGACCATAACGGCGTGTACACCCTACGGCTGACCTGGCAAGCAGATGGCACTGTCGGTTATCAAGTCGAAAACGGCGGCGTCTGGGAAGAGAAGAAGCTTGTCGAGAAACCAGGGTTTACCGTACGCCACGTGAGCGTGCATGCGTCGGGGATGAAGGGCAGTGCAGTCTGTGAGTTGCGCCAGTGAGTGGTACCTGTGATTTGAGGCCGTTGAAAGGCTGATCCATTGAACTAAAAACTTGATCAAAGAGTCAGGTTAATCAGCTGCTCTTCTCTCATCATGAGGACTCCACGATGCGCCAATACACGCTCAACTACCGCTTCAACGAAGAATTGCGCACCCATGTGTTCGAATTCAAGCAGCCCGAGTTGCCGGTGCATGAGGCGGCGTTGCACTTGCTGCAATTGCATTTTGGCGATGCCGAGAATGGCTTGATCCTGCCCCCTGCGGATGCGACGCCGGAGGAAATTCTGGAGCAGGCGCA
The DNA here is from genome assembly GCF_963970975.1 of Pseudomonas sp. RA_15y_Pfl1_P11. Lineage (NCBI taxonomy): Bacteria > Pseudomonadati > Pseudomonadota > Gammaproteobacteria > Pseudomonadales > Pseudomonadaceae > Pseudomonas > Pseudomonas sp. RA_15y_Pfl1_P11. The sequence goes on along the minus strand of NZ_CAXAOY010000024.1, from coordinate 19,422 downwards.
GGTGGTGGGCATTACGCAGATTGAGGTTGTATGAGCGAAAACCGACGGATTCAGGCGGTCACGGCTGTATTCCTGTGCTGTAGAGCCGAAGCCAGCATTGGATTTCTGGTGTTGTCGTAACCGGCGTTACTCAGTTCGGGCGCAACCGCAGTATCTGCGCGCCATCAAACGGGTCTGTCAGGTAGTGCGCCTGCACCCCAAACGTCTCCTGCAAGCGCTGCGGCGTCAGCACTTCCATCGGCTCGCCCAGCGCCACCAGCCGTCCACGATCCAGTACCGCCAGCCGATCACAGGTCAGCGCTTGATTCAGGTCATGCAGCGCAATCAATGTGGTCACCGGCAGCCCTTGCACACCCTTCAAGATCGCCAGCTGATGCTGGATATCCAAATGATTGGTCGGCTCATCCAGTAGCAGTATCTGTGGCCGTTGCGCCAATGCGCGGGCGATGTGCACGCGTTGGCGTTCACCGCCCGAGAGGCTGCGCCAGGCGCGTTTGCTCAGGTGAGTGGCGTCGACGTCATGCAAGGCCTGGTTCACGATGGCATCGTCTTCGCTGGACCACGGGCTCAGCGCCGACAACCACGGCGTACGGCCCAGCGCCACGGCGTCGAACACGCGGATGGCATCGTCCGTGTCAGCCTGTTGCTCCACCACGGCCAGTTGCTGCGCGATGGCGCGGCGAGACAGGTCACCCAAAGGCTGGCCGCCCAACAACACTGCGCCAGATGCCGGCGCGCGCAAGCCTGCCAGCAGTTTGAGCAAGGTGGATTTACCGGAACCGTTTGGCCCGACAATTCCCAAGGTTTCACCCAACTGCACGTCCAGGTGAATATCGCGTAATAACTCAGCCTCACGCACCTTGAAGCCCAACCCCGTGCAGCTTAAAACCGTCATCGCGCGTTCCTCCGGCCAATGAGGATCAGCGCGAACACCGGCGCACCGACCAGCGCCGTGACCACGCCGACCGGAATCACCTGGCCCTTGATCAGCGTGCGCGACAGCACATCCGCTGCAATCAAAAACAGCGCGCCGCCGAGTGCGCTGGCCGGCAGCAAGCGTGAGTGCCCGGTGCCGAGCAACAGACGCACGGCGTGGGGGATCACCAGCCCGACAAAGCCGATGGCGCCGACAATCGACACCATCACGGCCGTCACCAGTGCCGCGCAGCCCACCAACACAAATTGCACGCGGCGCACGGGGATACCAAGGGACGCCGCCGAGTCACTGCCAAAGGTGAACGCATCCAGCGCCCGACGATGCCACAGGCACACGGCCAAGCCCACAACCGCCACCGGCACCGCCAGCCACACCGACGGCCAGCGCACGCCGCTGAGGTTGCCCAACAGCCAGAACATGATGCCGCGCGCCTGTTCGGAGCTGGCCGACTTGGTGATCAGGAACGCGGTAAGCGCATTGAACAGCTGCGATCCGGCAATGCCGGCGAGGATGATCTGGCCGGTGCCGCTCGACGAACCGCTGGCGCGCGCCAGCAGAATCACCAAGGCAAACGCCGCCACCGCGCCGACAAACGCACCGGCCGACAACGAGATCAGCCCGCCACCCACGCCCATCAGCGCCACCAGCACCGCGCCAGTCGAGGCGCCGGCGCTGATGCCCAGCAGGTACGGATCGGCCAACGGGTTACGCAATAACGACTGCAGAATCACCCCGCACGTCGCAAGTCCCGCACCGCACGCGGCGGCTACCAGGGCACGTGTGAGGCGGTAGTTCCACACCACGCCCTCATCGATCGGGTCCAGCGCATAGCCGGCCGCCCACAGTTTATTGGCGAGTACCTGGAGCACGACGTGCGGCGAGATGGCGGTTTCACCGATGGCCACGCCGGCGAGCACGGCGATCAGTAGCAAGGCCAGGGCCAGTAGGGTCCGGATCAGGCTGGCAGTCATTTGTGCAGGTCGTAGCCGTCGATGGCGGCCGCCAGTTGTTCAAGGCCGTCGAACGTACGAATGCTGGCCTGCAGCGCCATGGCATCGATGATGATGATGCGGTTGTTTTTCACCGCGTCCATGTTGCGCGTGACCGGGTCGCTGCGCAAAAAGGCCAGTTTCTTTTCATGGTCGTCAGCCGGGTAACGGCGCCGGTCCATGCGTGCGATGATCAAAAAGGTCGGGTTGGCCTTGGCGATGGTTTCCCAGCCGACGGCGGGCCATTCTTCATCGGACTGCACCACGTTGGAAAGGCCGAGGGTTTGTAACATGAATTCGGGAATGCCTTTGTGGCCGGCCACGTACGGCTCGCTGGCCATCTCGGAACTGGAGAACCACACCAACGCGCTGGCGTGCTTGAGGCCTTTGCTTTGCACGGTGGCGACCGACTTGGCCAGGCGCGCCTTGAGTTCGTCGTTCAATTGTTCGCCGCGATCCTGTACGTCGAAAATTTGCGCCAACTGGCTGATGCTTTTGTAGATCGTCGCGATGCGGAAAGGCTCCAGCCGCGTGCCATCGGCGCCCACCAGGTTGTCTTTGCCTTCGCAGTCGGAGGGCAGCAGGTAGGTGGGGATCTTCAGCTCATGGAATTGCTCGCGGGTGCCGACCACGCCTTGTGGCCCGACCACCCATTCCAGCTCGGCGGCCACCAGTTGCGGGCGCTTGGCGATCACCGCTTCGAAGCTCGGCTCGTTGTTGGCCAGGCGCTCGATGCTGTCGTTTTGCGCCTTGAACTGCGGCAATACGCTGTTGAACCACAACGAAGTGCCAACCACTTTATCGCCCACGCCCAGCGCGTAAAGCATCTCGGTAGCCGCCTGGCCAATCGTCACGCTGCGCGCGGGAGCCTGTTGGAAGGTCAGGCGGCTGCCGCAGTTTTCCACGGTCAGTGGGTAGTGGGTGGGTGCGGCTTGGGCCAGGGCACAGAAGCTGACGCCGGCGAGCAGGGCGGTAACGCGTGGCAGCATGGGGCAATCTCCGAGTGAACCGTACGTCGAACTGGGGAGGTACGGTTCGGAAACACACCCTTGAGCACTGTGGTGGAGACAGGCAAGCGTGTCCTCCCGGACACCCCGCCGGTTAGTGATTGAGCTTAAGCCGGCAGGTCTCCTGACTGATGCGTCGTCGCCACGCTCCAGCCTTCCCGGACGTGATCCAGTGGCATTAAGGAGCAGGCTCAGCACCTACAGTTGCGGGGGCAGTTCCGATTGGCGCGGGTGTAGCGCGCTTCGGATTCCCTATTAGTCCCGTTTGGGAACCGGCGCGGTATGGTAGTCGATCAGGCGCGTCAGCGGGAGCTCCAAAGACGCGGGGCATGAAGATGGTGGTAGCTCTGGCGGGGGCCGACAAAGTGCGTGCGGCCGTTGAGAAGACCCGGGCGCAGTTTCATTACATCAATGCGCAATGATCGCTCGCACCTTGAGCCGTCTGGGTGGACTGGCGCGGTTGTTCAGCGTGAAGGCCGAAGCTCGACTGATTCGGCCAATCACCACAGATCAAAATGTGGGAGCTGGCTTGTCGAGCTGCTGCGATAGCCATAAGTATCTCCACATCTTGAGCGAGCACTCTGCTACGCGTTATCACATCAAAAATGTGTAGATACCTGTGCTCCCACACGTGGTGCATTTGAAGCGTCGGTCAGAGACGAATGTCTTCCGGACCTTGTATCAACGCTTCAATCCGCGTGCCGGTGGCGCGTTCTTCGTTGCTGAAGCCGTCGTAGTCGGCAAGGTTGGCAAAACGGATGCCGGTCAGCCGTTCTATCTGGATCACACTGCGTTGGTAGGTCCTGAGCTGGCCGAACACCAGCTCGAGCCGGCCCAACTCGCGGCTCTGGTCAATCATGTAGGCGCTCGCGCAAGGCTTGCCGTCGTCGCCGAGGTAGGCGACGACTTTCCAGAAGGCCTTGGGGATTTTAACGCCCCGGTACACACGGTCGTCGTCGGCAAACACCGGCCCGGTAAACACGGTGGCGCGGGCTTTCCAACGTTGTGTGTTATCGAGAATATAGTCTTCGAGTTCCAGCCAGGTCTTCTGGTTGAACCCACTCATCTGCGGCGAGCAGTTGGTGAAGTGGAATGTGTCGACGTTGGCGATTTTCGCCTCGTCGCCCCAATTGGGGTCCTGTCGGCGTACCAGGTGGCCGCGATCAAGGCCATTGCTGGCGTAGAGGTCTTCGCCCACCTGCGCGTCGATGGGCAGGCGGCCATCGTAGGCCCAAATGTCGTTTCTGCGGGCAACGTCCACATGCAGCCCCCCGTCGATATTGGCGCCCACGTACAGCGCGAGGCGCCTTGAGCGTGACATCGTCACCGAGAAGTGCGTGTAGTCCAGGCGGTCGCCGCCCTCTTTCAGCGTCTGTACATCATCCGCAATCGCGCCCTCAACGGTGGGCCAGGGCACCACGAAGCTGCCGAGAAAATCCTCGGCGTAGCCGCTCCGGTCCTTGAAGTCCTTGGCCGCAGTGACGCGTGGCGTCGCCGCCTTGGCCTCCAGCAGAGTGGGGCTGGGCGCGAGCAGCGGGCGCAGGTCGGCGAGCCGTGGGCGGTACGAAAGGTCGATTTTGGTTTTGCGTGCGGGCATCGGTCAGTCCTCCTTGGATAAGCACGACTGCAACATAGGTTAATGACAATTGATGACACGCGTTAACCCCATGGCGCTATCCTGAATCGATACCCGGACGTTGTCACATGCCAAATGGAGCCAGCCAATGTGTGTTCGCCAGCAGCATCGCAATCCGATTTTCTGCCTGATCCCGCCCTACATGCTCGACCAGATCGCCCGCAACGGTGATAAAGCGCAGCGGGAAATCGCGTTGCGCACCCGCGCTAAAGACAGCACGTTCCGTTCGTTGCGCATGGTCGCGGTGCCCGCCAAAGGGCCCGCTCACATGGCACTGGTCATGGCCGCAGGCAAGCGGCGCTCGATCTACAGCGCCGAGGGCACCGACAGCCTGCCGGGAACGCTGGTCCGTGGCGAAGGGCAGCCCGCCAGCGGTGATGCGGCGGTGGACGAGGCCTATGACGGCTTGGGCGCCACCTTTGATTTTTTCGAGCAGGTCTTCGACCGCAACTCCATCGATGATGCCGGCATGGCATTGGATGCGACCGTTCATTTTGGCCAGAACTACAACAATGCGTTCTGGAACTCTTCCCAGATGGTGTTTGGCGATGGCGATGAGCAGTTGTTCAATCGCTTCACAGTGGCGCTCGACGTGATTGGCCATGAGCTGGCCCATGGCGTCACCGAGGATGAGGCCAAGCTGATGTACTTCAACCAGTCCGGCGCATTGAACGAGTCGCTGTCGGACGTGTTCGGCTCACTGATCAAGCAATATGCACTGCAGCAATCGGCGCAAGACGCCGACTGGCTGATCGGCAAGGGGCTGTTTACGCCAAAGATCAAAGGCACCGCCCTGCGTTCGATGAAAGCCCCCGGCACCGCGTTTGACGACGAACTGCTGGGCAAGGACCCTCAGCCTGGGCACATGGATGATTTTGTCCAGACCTACGAGGACAATGGAGGGGTGCATATCAATTCCGGCATCCCCAACCATGCGTTCTACCAAGTGGCGACGAAGTTGGGCGGGTTCGCCTGGGAGCACGCCGGGCGTATCTGGTATGACGCGTTGCGCGATGCGCGGCTGCGGCCCAACTCGGGGTTTCTGCGCTTTGCGCGCATCACCTACGATATTGCCGGTCGACTCTACGGCGCGAACAAGGATGAGCAGAAGGCGGTCAAGGAAGGTTGGAAAGCGGTCGGCATTTCGGTTTGACGTGAGGAGCAACCATGCAGATTTCGATCAAGGAAAACGGCGGACCGGCATTTTTCCCCGGTTTGGCCCAGCCCCGTACGGTGAAGCTGGACGCGCTGCCTGAGCAGGATCAGCAGGAGTTGCGGCAACTGATCGCGGCTTCAGACTTTTTTCAGTTGCCGCAGAGCACCGTCCCGGAGCCCGGCAAGCCAGGCCAGGTGCATTACACCCTGACCGTGACAGAGGGCCAGCGCGAGCACACGGTGTGCGTGCTGGCGCCGGTGAAGTCCCAGGCACTGGACGGGCTGGTGCAGTGCGTACGCAGGCATATTCGGTGTTGAGGCCGCTTTAGCTCTACAGCTCTACTGCGCAGCCCCACGGGAGCAAGCGCCCGCACCACAGGTAATGCTCGACTTATTTGCGATCCAGCCACACCGTTTGCGCGTTGCAGAATTCGCGTACGCCGAAGTGCGACAACTCGCGGCCGAACCCACTTTTTTTCACGCCGCCAAACGCCACCCGAGGGTCGGAAACGCTGAAGGCGTTGACGAAGATCCCGCCGGTTTCCAACTGGTTGGCGATATCGCGTGCCTTCGCCGGGTCGGTGGTGAAGATGCTGGCGGTGAGGCCGAACTCGCTATCATTCGCCAGGGCCACGGCGTGGTCGGCGTCGCGGGCGGTGATGATCGAGGCCACGGGGCCGAACAGTTCCTGCTTGAATGAGGTCATCTGGTCGGTGACGTTTGCCAGTACGGTCGGTGCGTAGAAGTTGCCGGCGCCGGGTACTTTGTTGCCGCCCAGCAATAGGGTTGCGCCTTCTTCCTGGGTGGCCTGGACCTGGTCGTGCAGTTCGTCGCGCAGGTCGAAGCGCGCCATCGGGCCGATGTAGGTGGCGGCGCAAGTCGGGTCGCCCATTATCAGGGCGCGGCTGGCTTCGAGGAATTTGGCGGTGAAGGCGTCCACCACACCGGCCTCGATGATCAGGCGCTTGGCGGCGGCGCAGACTTGGCCGCTGTTCTGGAAGCGGCCGATCAGGGCGGCTTGCACGGCGGCGTCGAGGTCGGCGTCGTTGAGTACGATGAACGGGTCGGAGCCGCCGAGTTCCAGCACGCATTTTTTCAGTGCAGCGCCGGCCTGGGAGCCAATGGCGATGCCGGCACGCACGCTGCCGGTCAGGGTAACGGCGGCGATGCGTGGGTCGGCGATGGCTTTGGTCACGCCTTCGTTGGCCACGTTGATCACTTCGAACAGCCCTTCGGCGAAGCCAGCCTTTTTAAACGTTTGTTGGATCAGATAGGCACTGCCCATCACGTTCGGTGCGTGTTTGAGCACGTAGGTGTTGCCGGCAAGCATGGTCGGCACGGCGCCGCGCAGCACTTGCCATACTGGGAAGTTCCACGGCATTACCGCCAGGATAGGGCCGAGCGGGCGGTATTCGATCTGGGCGCTGCCGTTGTCCACCAGGGTCGGTTCCGGGGCGAGCATGGCCGGACCGTGGGCGGCGTACCATTCGCTGAGTTGCGCGCATTTTTCGATTTCGGCACGGGCTTGGGCGATGGGTTTGCCCATTTCCAGGATGATGGTCTGGGCCATTTCTTCGGCTTGGTCACGCAGGGCGCTGGCCAGGTTCAGCAGCAACTCGGCGCGCTGGCTCACTGGCTGGCGGCGCCAGGTGCGGAACGCGCGGGTGGCGCGATCGAGGGCGGCGTCCAGTTGCTGATGGGTTTCGTAGGGATAGCTGGCGACGGTTTCGCCGTTGACCGGGTTAATCGAGAGGGCATGGGTGGTTGCGTTCATGGCGCCGTCCTGCTGAATGAATACGTTGAGTTCAGCCTAAGGGGCTATCTCTTTCCTGGAAACTGAATAATATTAAGCAATACGTTCACGATTGGAGAATGACGTGGATTTGGTGCAGCTGGAAATCTTCAAGGCCGTTGCCGAGCAGGGCAGCATCAGCGCCGCCGCGCAGTTGATTCATCGGGTGCCGTCGAACCTGACCACGCGCATCAAGCAACTGGAGCAGGATCTGGGCGTGGAACTGTTTATCCGAGAGAAAAGCCGCCTGCGCCTGTCGCCGGCCGGGTGGAATTTCCTCGGCTATGCGCGGCGCATCCTCGACCTGGTGCAGGAAGCCCGCGCGACGGTGGCGGGGGAGGAGCCCCAGGGCGCGTTTGCCCTGGGCTCGCTGGAAAGCACCGCGGCGGTGCGCATACCCGCATTGCTGGCGGCCTACAACCAGAAACACACCAAGGTCGAGTTGGACTTGAGCACTGGGCCATCGGGCACGATGATTGAAGGCGTGCTGTCGGGTCGACTGACGGCGGCGTTTGTTGATGGCCCGGTGCTGCACAGCACCCTTGAGGGCGTAGCGGTATTTGAAGAAGAGATGGTGGTGATTGCGCCGCTGCATCACGCGCCGATCACACGAGGGCAAGAGGTGAACGGCGAGAACATCTACACCTTTCGCTCGAACTGCTCGTACCGGCATCACTTTGAGCGCTGGTTCTCACAGGACGGCGCGGTACCGGGCAAGATCTTCGAGATCGAGTCCTATCACGGCATGCTTGCCTGCGTCAGCGCCGGGGCCGGGGTGGCACTGATGCCGCGCAGCATGCTGGAAAGCATGCCGGGGTTTGCGGCGGTGAGTGTGTGGCCGCTGACGGAAAATTTCCGGATATTGCACACTTGGCTGATCTGGCGGCGGGGCACTGTCTCGCAGAGTTTGAACAGTTTTGTGAAGTTGCTGGAGGAACGCGCTCTGGTAACCCAGTAGATCGAATGTTGTATATGGCTTGCCTGCGATAGCATCAACCCGTTTTGCCTGATACGCCGAGGTGCTGGCATCGCAGGCAAGCCAGCCACATTTTGATCTCTATCAGCCGCCGAATTGCAGGGTGCCCATCGCCAGTTTTGCCATTAACGCGGTGGCACCCAATTGCACCAGCCACAGTGCCAAGCCTCCGAGGAACACGCCGAGCGCTACCTGCAACACCAAGCTCTTCTGGCGCTTGGCTTGCGGCGCGCGTGGGGTGAAGTGGTCCAGCTCGTCGCGGTCGGCACGCAGGTCCAGGTCATCGTTTCTCATAAGGCTCTCACAGCGAAGGGGCAATCAGGGTTCAGTCTAGGGGAGCAGGGCATTTTCTGACAGGCATTAAAAAGGGAAGCCGTGGCTTCCCTTCTGGCGGCGCCGCCAAGTTAGAGAACCTGAACAATCGCCTTTGTGACCGCATCAATGTTCGACTGGTTCAGCGCCGCCACACAGATACGCCCGGTATCCAGTGCATAGATCCCAAACTCGGTGCGCAAGCGGGTGACTTGCTCAACGGTCAGGCCTGAGTAGGAGAACATCCCGCGCTGGCGGCCGACAAAGCTGAAGTCCTTGCCCGGAGCAGCCTTGGCCAGTTCGGCGACCATCTGCTCGCGCATGCCACGGATGCGCAGGCGCATTTCAGCCAGTTCGGCTTCCCATTGGGCGCGCAGCTCAGGGTTGTTCAACACCGCTGCAACAATTGCCGCGCCGTGGGTCGGCGGGTTGGAGTAGTTGGTGCGGATCACACGCTTGACCTGGGACAGGATGCGCGCGCTTTCTTCCTTGGAGTCGCTAACGATGGACAGCGCGCCCACACGTTCGCCGTACAGCGAGAACGACTTGGAGAACGAACTGGACACAAAGAAGGTCAGGCCCGACTCAGCGAAAAGACGTACGGCAGCGGCGTCTTCGTGGATGCCGTCGCCAAAGCCCTGGTAGGCCATGTCGAGGAACGGCACCAGGTTCTTGGCCTTGACCACATCCAGCACATTCTGCCAGTCGGCCGGGCTCAGGTCGACGCCGGTCGGGTTGTGGCAGCAGGCGTGCAGCACCACGATGGACTGTGGCGGCAGGGCGTTGAGGTCTTCGAGCAGGCCTGCACGGTTTACGTCGTGGGTGGCGGCGTCGTAGTAGCGGTAGTTCTGCACCGGGAAACCCGCGGTTTCGAACAGGGCGCGGTGGTTTTCCCAGCTTGGGTCGCTGATGGCGACAACGGCGTCTGGCAGCAGTTGCTTGAGGAAGTCGGCACCGATTTTCAGGGCGCCGGTTCCGCCAACGGCCTGGACGGTCACGACGCGACTCGCGGCCAGCAGTGGCGACTCAGCACCGAACAGCAGCGTTTGCACGGCCTTGTCATACGCCGCGATGCCGTCGATCGGCAGGTAGCCTCGGGCTGCGTGTTGCGCCACGCGAATGGCTTCCGCTTCGGCAACGGCACGCAAGAGTGGAATCTTCCCCTCTTCGTTGCAGTAAACGCCCACGCCAAGGTTGACCTTGGTGGTTCGTGTATCGGCGTTGAATGCTTCGTTGAGGCCCAGGATAGGATCGCGTGGTGCCATTTCGACAGCGGAGAACAGGCTCATTTTGCGGCAGCTCTATGGGGGAAGGGAGGGACGTGTCGCGCTCCAGCCGAATGCACTAGAGCGGTGCACAAACGGGGAGCTAGTATAGAGGCCATCACGGCTGAGGGCGACAGCCGAAACGGCTTTTCGGCCAAGTTTTTAGGTTTATTTGCTGGCCGTTAGTCTTATTGCAACCGTGATCGGAAAGCTCGCGTAGGAGTATTGCCTTGAAACCCGACACATTCGCCACCACTTCTATGGCTATCATGGTTTTTTCCTACCGTCCGCTCTGAATCTTCGCGGGTTGTGGTCTATTTCGTCCTCGACGGGTTTACAGTCTGGGGTGACTACACGAGGTACTTATGTCGGATTTCCAACTCGTCACCCGCTTTGAACCCGCTGGCGATCAGCCAGAAGCCATTCGCCAGATGGTCGAGGGCATCGAAGCCGGCCTGGCCCATCAGACGCTGCTCGGGGTGACCGGTTCGGGCAAGACCTTCAGCATCGCCAACGTGATCGCGCAGATCAACCGGCCCACGCTGGTGCTGGCGCCCAACAAGACCCTGGCCGCGCAGTTGTATGGCGAGTTCAAGGCGTTCTTCCCGAATAACGCGGTGGAATACTTCGTTTCCTACTACGACTACTACCAGCCCGAAGCCTATGTGCCGTCCTCCGATACCTTTATCGAGAAGGACGCGTCGATCAACGACCACATCGAGCAGATGCGGCTGTCGGCGACCAAGGCGCTGCTCGAGCGCAAGGACGCTATCATCGTCACCACGGTGTCGTGCATCTACGGCCTGGGCAGCCCGGAAACCTATTTGAAAATGGTGCTGCACGTTGATCGCGGCGACAAACTCGACCAGCGCGAGTTGCTGCGCCGCCTGACGAGCCTGCAATACACCCGCAATGACATGGACTTTGCCCGCGCGACCTTCCGCGTGCGCGGCGATGTCATCGATATTTACCCGGCGGAATCCGATCTGGAAGCGATCCGCATCGAACTGTTTGACGATGAAGTCGAGAGCCTGTCGGCCTTCGACCCGTTGACCGGCGAGGTAATCCGCAAGCTGCCGCGCTTCACGTTCTATCCGAAAAGCCACTACGTGACCCCGCGCGAAACCCTCATGGGCGCCATCGAGGGCATCAAGACCGAGTTGGCCGAGCGCCTGGAGTACCTGCGGTCCAACAACAAACTGGTGGAAGCCCAGCGCCTGGAGCAGCGCACCCGCTTCGACCTGGAGATGATCCTGGAGCTGGGCTACTGCAACGGTATCGAAAACTACTCGCGCTATCTCTCGGGTCGTGATTCCGGGCAGGCGCCGCCTACACTATTTGATTACTTGCCGGACGACGCGCTGTTGGTGATCGACGAGTCCCACGTCAGCGTGCCGCAGGTCGGCGCGATGTACAAAGGTGACCGCTCGCGTAAAGAGACGTTGGTGGAATACGGTTTCCGTCTGCCGTCGGCGCTGGACAACCGGCCAATGCGTTTTGACGAGTTTGAAAGCATCAGCCCGCAGACGATTTTTGTCTCGGCCACGCCGGGTAATTACGAAGCCGAGCATGCGGGCCGTGTGGTTGAGCAGTTGGTGCGCCCGACGGGTCTCGTCGACCCGCAAATCGAAATCCGGCCCGCGTTGACCCAGGTCGATGACTTGCTCTCGGAGATCGGCAAACGCGTGGCCCTGGAAGAGCGGGTGCTGGTCACCACGCTGACCAAGCGCATGTCTGAAGACCTGACTGACTATCTCGCCGACCACGGCGTGCGCGTGCGCTACCTGCACTCGGACATCGATACGGTAGAGCGCGTGGAGATCATCCGCGACCTTCGCCTGGGCACCTTTGATGTGCTGGTGGGGATCAACCTGCTGCGTGAAGGTCTGGACATGCCGGAAGTGTCGCTGGTGGCGATCCTCGATGCGGACAAGGAGGGTTTCCTGCGTTCCGAACGCTCGCTGATCCAGACCATCGGCCGCGCGGCACGTAACCTCAATGGGCGGGCGATTCTCTACGCGGACCGCATTACCGGCTCCATGGAGCGGGCGATTGGCGAGACCGAGCGCCGCCGCGACAAACAGATTGCCTTTAACCTGGAACATGGCATCACGCCCAAGGGTGTGTTCAAGGACGTTGCCGACATCATGGAAGGCGCCGTGGTACCGGGCTCGCGCAGCAAGAAGCGCAAGGGCATGGCCAAGGCTGCCGAGGAAAGCGCCAAGTACGAGAACGAACTGCGCTCGCCGAGTGAAATCACCAAGCGCATTCGGCAATTGGAAGAGAAGATGTACCAGTTGGCGCGGGACTTGGAGTTTGAAGCGGCGGCGCAGATGCGCGATGAGATTGGCAAGTTGCGTGAGCGGTTGCTGGCTGTTTGATTTGCGTTGACTGACCTGGCCCCATCGCAGGCAAGCCAGCTCTCACATTTTGACCGCGTTAACCGTTCAAGGTGGGCGCTGGCTTGCCTGCGATGGGCATAGGTATCTACACAACTTTCCGCCCGATGCCCGAGCTCGGCTGAGCAGCGGTTGCTCTGGCTTTTGATCTGTTTTTGATTTTGATCTCAGGCGCCCCATCAACCACGCTGGCCGAACGCAGGCTTGAGTCCGTGGGTAACCCGGCAGGACGCCGGGTTAGCCGCACTGGGCCAAGGATGGCCCATTGCGGCGGCCCACGGATTCAAGCCTTCGTTCTGGCACACCGAGCTTAAGCGAGGTGCCGAGTGGTGGGGCGAAGCGTTTTGGGTTACTTTTGGCGCTCTTCCAAAAGTGACTCGCCGTAAGGGCGAAACCCTAAGTAGCCGTTACCGCAGAAATGGATATGTACTCATTCCAACCACACCGCATGGTCAGCCCAGAGGCCGCCATCGCAGGCAAGCCAGCTCCCACATTTTGATCGATTTACACCCAATAGGGCTCGAGCGACTATCAAGCCGCCACGGGAGCAAGCTCCCTCGCCACTGGTCGGACACAACACCGAAAGTTGTGTAGATACCCATGCTGCGATGGGGGCGACGCGGTCCATCAGAATCACCCAGGCTGGAGCCCAACCACCCCAGGCTGTTACCATTCCTCCCTTGTTTCAATTTTCAGCTTTATCGCCCATTCGAGACCTGCCATGACCACCGTCCGCACGCGCATTGCGCCATCGCCTACTGGGGATCCCCACGTCGGCACTGCTTACATCGCCTTGTTCAACTACTGCTTTGCCAAGCAGCACGGCGGTGAATTCATCCTGCGGATCGAAGACACCGACCAACTGCGCTCTACCCGTGAGTCGGAACAGCAGATTTTCGATGCCCTGCGGTGGTTGGGCATTACCTGGGCGGAAGGCCCGGACGTCGGCGGCCCGCACGGTCCTTATCGCCAAAGCGAGCGCAGCGACATCTACAAGCAGTACACCCAGCAATTGGTCGACATGGGTCATGCATTCCCGTGCTTCTGCACCGCAGAAGAGCTGGACCAGATGCGCGCCGAGCAACAGGCCCGTGGCGAAACCCCGCGCTACGATGGCCGTGCGCTGCTGCTGTCGAAAGAAGAAGTCGCCCGCCGCCTGGCCGCTGGCGAACCGCACGTTATCCGCATGAAAGTGCCGAGTGAAGGCGTGTGTGTGGTGGCGGACATGCTGCGCGGTGACGTCGAAATCCCGTGGGACCGCATGGACATGCAAGTGCTGATGAAGACCGACGGCCTGCCGACGTACTTCCTCGCAAACGTAGTCGACGACCACCTGATGGGCATCACTCACGTGCTGCGCGGTGAAGAATGGCTGCCGTCGGCACCGAAACTGATCCTGCTCTACGAGTACTTCGGCTGGGAACAGCCGCAGCTGTGCTACATGCCGCTGTTGCGTAACCCGGACAAGAGCAAGCTGTCCAAGCGCAAGAACCCGACCTCGGTGACCTTCTACGAGCGCATGGGCTTCATGCCGGAAGCGATGCTCAACTATTTGGGCCGCATGGGCTGGTCGATGCCGGACGAGCGCGAGAAGTTTTCGCTGCAGGAAATGGTCGACAACTTCGACCTGTCCCGCGTGTCCCTGGGCGGGCCGATCTTCGATATCGAGAAACTGTCGTGGCTCAATGGCCAATGGCTGCGTGACCTGCCGGTGGAAGCGTTCGCCAGCCGAGTGCAGCAGTGGGCGTTGAACCCTGAGTACATGATGAAGATCGCGCCGCTGGTGCAGGGCAGGGTGGAAACATTCAGCCAGGTCGCACCGTTGGCCAGCTTCTTCTTTGCCGGTGGCGTGAACCCGGACCCCAAGCTGTTTGAGTCCAAGAAGCTCTCCGGTGATCAGGTTCGCCAGTTGATGCAGTTGATCCTGTGGAAGCTCGAAAGCCTGCGTCAGTGGGAGAAGGATGCGATCACCGCGACGATCCAGGCGGTGGTGGAGTCCCTGGAATTGAAGCTGCGCGATGCCATGCCTTTGATGTTTGCCGCGATCACCGGGCAGGCCAGTTCGGTGTCGGTGCTGGATGCGATGGAAATTCTCGGCCCGGACCTGACGCGTTTCCGTCTGCGCCAAGCCCTTGATTTGCTTGGTGGTGTGTCGAAGAAAGAAAACAAAGAGTGGGAAAAACTGCTGGCTGCTATCGCCTAAGCAGGCTGCTGTAACGGTGAAACCCCGGTTTTCCGGGGTTTCACCGGTAAGTGATTGTTATCCCGGCAAAAAACTTTAGAAATTGTTGAAAATAAATTTGACACACTTCTAAAGCGCCATTAAGATTCGCCCCGTCCTCACCGATGAGGGGCTATAGCTCAGCTGGGAGAGCGCTTGCATGGCATGCAAGAGGTCAACGGTTCGATCCCGTTTAGCTCCACCAATTTACAGGTTCAAGGTCTGGCCACACCGTACTTGAATTGATGTGCAGAAGGTTTTGTCCCCTTCGTCTAGTGGCCTAGGACACCGCCCTTTCACGGCGGTAACAGGGGTTCGAGTCCCCTAGGGGACGCCAGTTTAAACAAGCATTTCGAAAGGTATGCTGCGTCGCGAGACGAAAAATCCGGGGCTATAGCTCAGCTGGGAGAGCGCTTGCATGGCATGCAAGAGGTCAACGGTTCGATCCCGTTTAGCTCCACCAATTTTACAGGTTCAAGGTTGCGGTCACTCGGTCCTTGAATCGATCAGTTCTCAGCGCTGATCAATGTATAGAAGGTTTGTGTCCCCTTCGTCTAGTGGCCTAGGACACCGCCCTTTCACGGCGGTAACAGGGGTTCGAGTCCCCTAGGGGACGCCACGATTACCCGCTCTGCGGGATTTTTAAGGGTCATTCAATTATTGAATGGCCCTTTTGTTTGTCTGGCGTTTGGCCGATCCCTCTCTCAACTCGCTTTTTCTCTTCTGACCAATGGTCATACCTGTCGCTTGCCAAATATTATTATGTTAATAATATTCAACTCATTAACATCGGAGGCAGTGATGAGCGATAAAAAAGCGCAAACCCGCGAACGCATTCTGCAGGCAGCCAGCGCCGCGTTGATCCAGCGTGGCCCGGCAGAGCCAAGTGTGGGGGAGGTCATGGGCGCCGCGGGGCTGACCGTCGGTGGTTTCTACGCGCACTTCGAAAGCAAGGACGCGCTGATGCTGGAGGCCTTTACTCAGTTGCTGTCCAAGCGTCGCGCCTCGATTGACGACATCGATCCACAGCTGACCGGAGAAGAGCGCAGAAGCCTGGTGGCGGCGTTCTACTTGTCGCGCAAGCACCGTGACTCAACCGCCCAGGCATGCCCGATCCCGGCCACTGTGGGCGAAATGAGCCGTCTGCCGGATGAGTTCCGCCAGGCACTCAATGAGCACTGCGAGCTGATGGCTGCGCAGCTCGCCGCCAGCCCTGAAGACACCGACAAAGCCCTGGCTGACATGGCGCTGATGATCGGTGGCCTGGCCTTGGCCCGCGCGCTTGGTCCTGGTGAATTGTCTGACCGTGTGCTGCGTGCCGCCAAGTCGGCGGTGCGCTAGAAGAGGGCTCTCATGATGGGCACGCCAACCTGGATTCGTCGCTTCAACGGTACGTTGGGGCACCTGGCTCCGCAAATGGTGGCCAACAAGATGCGTCGTGCCTTCATGACGCCGCGCCATCTACCGCCGCGCGATTGGGAGCTGCCGCTGTTGGCGCAGTCGGAGCGCATCACCTTGCGTTTCGGTTTGTCTGCCTTGCGTTGGGGGCAGGGGCCTGCGCTGCTGTTGATGCACGGCTGGGAAGGGCGGCCCACCCAGTTCGCGAGCCTGATCAGTGCGTTGGTCGACAATGGTTATTCGGTGATTGCCCTGGACGGTCCCGCCCATGGCCGTTCGCCGGGGCGCGAAGCCCATGTGCTGCTCTTTGCTCGGGCCATGCTTGAGGCGGCGGCGGAGTTGCCGCCGCTGCATGCCGTGATCGGCCATTCAATGGGCGGTGCCAGTGCGATGCTGGCAGTGCAGTTAGGCTTGCGTACCGAGGCGTTGGTGAGTATTGCCGCGCCGTCACGCTTTCTGGATGCGCTACGCGACTTTACCAGGAGGGTCGGTTTGCCAGCGCGGGCACGGTCGGCGTTTATCCAGGAAGTCGAGTTGACGTTCGGCATGCCGCTCAAACACTTGGATGTGGCCCACTACCAGATGAATATCCCCGGCCTGATCGTGCACGCCGAAGACGATACGTTCGTCCCGGTCAAGGCGTCGCAAGCCATTCACGAAGCCTGGTTCGACAGCCGCCTGCTGCGCCTGGAGCAGGGCGGTCACCAGAAAGTGCTCGCCGATCCACGGGTGATCGACGGTGTGCTGGCATTGCTGGCCGGCCGCTGTCTACAGGAGCGGCAAAGCGCCTGATACACTCCTCCCGCCGACATTAATCAACTGGAGCAAGGCATGGGCTGGGATTTGGTAGCGCCGTTTATCATCGATCTGCAGGTCGCCGCTGAAGACATCGACGGCCTGGGGCACGCCAATAACGCGGTGTATGTGTCTTGGCTGGAGCGCTGCGCCTGGCGCCATTCCCAGCGCCTGGGGCTGGACCTGACCGAATATCGTCGACTGGACCGCGCCATGGCCGTGGTGCGGCACGAGATCGACTACCTGGCCGCAGGCTACGAAGGCGATGAGCTGCAACTGGCCACCTGGATCGTCGACTGGGACCAGCGCCTGAAGATGACCCGGCGCTTCCAACTGGTACGCCCGCGTGACGGCGTCACCTTGCTACGCGCACACACTACCTTTGTCTGCATTGAGCTCTCCACTGGCAAGCCCAAGCGCATGCCAGCGGCGTTTCTCGACGGTTATGGCCCCGCCCTGACAGGGGGTTAACGGTTGCTGCGGGAAACCCAGTAAACTGCGCCACGATTTTTGTTGAGTGTTTTCCATGCAAATTGCTTTGGCGCCCATGGAGGGGTTGGTCGACAACATCCTGCGGGACGTGCTGACCCGCGTCGGCGGTATTGACTGGTGTGTGACCGAGTTCATCCGCGTCAATGACCGCCTGCTCACCCCTGCGTATTTCCACAAGCTCGCCCCGGAACTGCTGCACGGTGCCCACACCGCCGCGGGCGTACCGCTGCGTGTGCAATTGCTGGGCTCCGACCCGGTGTGCCTGGCAGAAAACGCCGCCCTCGCCTATGAGCTCGGTGCGCAAGTGATCGACCTGAACTTCGGTTGCCCGGCCAAGACCGTCAACAAGTCCCGTGGCGGCGCGGTGCTGCTCAAGGAGCCGGAGCTGCTCAACCGGATCGTCGAGCACGTCCGGCGCGCTGTACCGGCCCACGTCCCGGTGACCGCCAAGATGCGCTTGGGTTTCGATAGCCCGGACGGCGCCCTGGTCTGCGCCACCGCCTTGGCCGAAGGCGGCGCGGCGCATATCGTCGTGCATGCGCGCACCAAGACCGATGGCTATAAGCCGCCGGCCCATTGGGAATGGATCCCGCGGGTACAGGATGTGGTCAAGGTGCCGGTATTCGCCAATGGTGATATCTGGAGCGTCGAAGACTGGAAGCGCTGTCGCGAAGTCAGCGGTGCCGAAGACATCATGCTGGGCCGTGGCCTGGTGGCACGGCCGGACCTGGCGCGGCAGATCGCCGCGGCGCGGGCGGGCGAGGAAGTGGTTGAGATGACCTGGGCAGAAATGCAGCCGATGCTCCAGGACTTCTGGACCCAGTCGGTGGTGCAACTGACCGAGCGTCAGGCGCCTGGGCGTTTGAAACAATGGTTGGCGATGCTGACGCGTAATTACCCGGAGGCGGTGGAATTGTTCAATGCGATGCGCCGCGAGACCGAGCTGGACAAGGTGGGTCTCTTGCTTGGGATGGCACCCGTTCTGAAAGATTAAGTTTATATTGATACTGCTTTAAAACACCTCAAGAGGGGCGCCATCGGCGCTCTTTTTTTTAAATGGTTTAACGGTGCTTTCTTGGAGCGGGGCATTGGCATGTTGACGTTTATTTTTTACATGAGGTGATAACTGGGCAAGTGGTCGGTGTTTGTGTTTTTGTTGCATTGGGTTTTCTCCGGGGGGGGGGCACGTTGTTTGGTTTGTGCGCGTGTGTACGAACTAACATGAATGGACTAAAGTTGTTCTGGCTTAATGATTTCATTAGTTTAAGGTTGGGGCTGTTTATTACCTTGTGTATCTGTGCTGTGGGTGGTGCATAGGGTCGAGGCTTTGATTTTCTTGATGGTCTATGAGGCGAAGTCTGATTTTCCATTTTGGTTTCCTTATGTGAAGATGGGTTTTTGGAACTCGATAGCTCTGCGCCCCACGAAAGTAAGGACTGTGAAGTGATGACGGTTGCTTCCGGTTCTATTCTATTGCTGCCGATGTTAGTAAGTTGTTTTAGGGCGGCGCAAAACTAAAGGTGAGATTAAGCAGATGTCCAATATACCGATGAATAATGTTTCGGCTTTTAAACCAGCGCTCCATACGGCAAACTCGCCCACAGCGGACACCTTGAAGGACATAGAAAAGGCCAGTGGTTCGCTGGCAGGCCTTAGTTCAAGGAGTAACGCGCTTCCGCGCAACGACTCTCCTAAAGAGGCCGCCAAGGACATTACGGTTAATGCCGATGCTTTGGAAAAATTGTTTGAAATGTTTGAACTCGTCTTCAAAGCAATGCGCAGCGTGTTATCGGGCAGGGGGTTTAGCGCCAAGTTGCCAGTTGACGTTGGCACTGGCGTGCAAATTGGCGTGAAAGGCAATGGCAAACAGGCGACGCCGGTGAATGGTGAGAAAGGCGCGCAGGTAAAGGTCGGCACCGACGGTAGCGTGCAGGTTGGCGTGAAAGGCAACGGTACTGAATCGACGCGGCCAACGGGTGAGAAAGGTGCGCAGGTAAAGGTCGGCACCGACGGTAGCGTGCAGGTTGGCGTGAAAGGCAACGGTACTG
>NZ_CAXAOY010000023.1:0-90642 GCF_963970975.1 Pseudomonas sp. RA_15y_Pfl1_P11 | reverse complement strand
CCGTGATCGGCAGATGCGCGCCTTGGAACGCAAGGCACGCAAACTTGGATTGCAGCTGGTTAAAGCGGCTTAAATTTTAAGAGCAAAAACAATGAGTTATTTTTTGTTTGATAAGAGCTGGCTTGCCAGCTCCCACATTTGATCTGTGCTGTGTCAACTGACCCGTTCGACTTGCGCTGCAAACACCTCGCGAAACCGTGCCATCTCCCGCTTGTCTCCCACCGTCACACGCACCCACTGCGGCCAGCTTTTAAACACCCGGCCGATCAGCACACCCTGCGCCGCCAACTGCTCGATCACCTGCTCCGCCGGTTGCTTCACGTCGATCATGAAGCAGTTGGCCTGGGAGGCGGTGCAGGTGAAAGCACGGCCTTTCAGCCAGGCCACGGTCTCGTCACGCAGCTGGTTATTGAGCGCCTTGCGTTGCGGCAGCAGTTTCACGTCTTCCAGGCTGGCAATGCCGCCGAGCAGTGTGGAGCCTGCCGGTACGTTGTCGCCGCCAAACACGGCCAGCCGCTCCAGCAACGCAGGGTGGCCGATTGCCAGGCCCAGACGGGCGCCGGCCATGCCGTAGATTTTCGAGAACGTGCGCAGCACCAGCAGGTCGTCATGGTCCTTGACCCAACTGACAACGCTGGGGACGTCGGCGAAGTCGATATAGGCCTCGTCCACCACCAGCACACTGCCTTTGGGTTTGTTTGCCAGTGCCTGGCGGATGGCCTCGGTAGACGTGACAGTGCCAGTGGGGTTATTGGGATTGCACAGGTAGAGCATGCCCGCCTGGGGATCGGCGGCGAGCATGGCCAGGATGTCGTGGGCGTGGTCGGCGCTCAGACTGACTTCCTTCACCGGCGCCTTGTTCGACTCGGCCGCCTGGCGCGGCACCTCGTAGGACGGCGCGGCCATCACCAGGCCACGGGTTTCACTGGTGAATGCCAATACGGCATAGCGCAAGGCCGCCATCGAGCCTGCAAATACCGCCACCTGTTCCTCGGCAATTTCTTGCTGTTGGGCAAACAGCCCGGCTAAAGCATACATATGGCCGTAAGGATAACGTCCGGAGTTGGCGATGCCCCGCTGCATCGCCTCCCGCGCAGCGCCTGAAGGGCCGTAGGGGCTTTCGTTGTAGTTGAGCCTTACCTTGTCAGACGTTGCCGGCGACGACGCCGCAACCGCCCAATCCAGGCGCCCCAGCAACGGCAGGGCGGCGCCTACGGCGAGAAGGGACCGACGACTAACGCTGACCATGTGACAACTCCTTGTTGTAGGGCGGGTGATGGATTCGCACAGCTCGTACAAAAGTGTATGACGGAAAAGGCATTGGCCGATTTAACCGAACGCCCAAGAAAAAGCCCCGCGCTTCTCTCGAAGGCGGGGCTTTTTCACTGCGGGACTCTTCAGTGAGCGTAGGTCAGCAACAGCTCTTTCGGCACTTGGAAATCCAGGGACATCATCACGCTAAGCGCGGTGATGGTGAAGATCGAGAACACGAACAGCTTGCGCGCCCAGACGGTGTCATCCACCGCCTTGTAGCCGGTCCAGGCCATGTACAACCAGTACATGCCCATGGCGGCGGCGACGGCAAGGTAGCTCATGCCGGCGTAGCCACTGAAGGTCAACATCAAGGTCGCCACAAGGAAGGCCAGGATGTACAGCAGGATGTGTTTCTTGGCGACCTGGATGCCACGTTTAACCGGCAAAACCGGAATCGACGCAGCCAGGTAGTCATTGAAGCGGAAAATCGCGATGGCGTAGGAATGCGGCATCTGCCACAGGCTGAACATCACCAGTAGCACCAGCGCGGCCATGTCGAAGCTATTGGTCACAGCCACATAACCAATTACCGGAGGCATCGCCCCCGACAGACTGCCCACCAGCGTGCCGTGAACCGACTTGCGCTTGAGGTACAGGCTGTAGAGGCCGACGTAGATGACAAAGCCGATCACGGCAAACAGCGCCGCCAGCGGGTTAGCCACCTTGTACAACAGCACCACACCGGCAACACCCAGGACGGTCGCGAACAGCAGCGCCAGCTTCAGGGAAACCAGACCCTGGACCAACGCGCGGTTCTTGGTGCGCTCCATCTTGATGTCGATGTCGCGGTCGATGCAGTTGTTGAACACACATCCGGAAGCTACCACCAGGGATGTGCCAATCATTGCAGCCAGGAAGATGGCCAGATCGACATGTCCCTTGGAGGCCAGGAAGAAACCGCCCGCCACAGAAAGCACGTTACCGAAAATGATCCCCGGTTTGGTGATTTGGATAAAGTGCTTAAGCGACATCGGGTCTTACCTCACTTCGCCATCATGAACGTATGGATGCTGAACATGATCCATATCGACAGGCCAACCAGCAGCAGGATTACTAAGCCTGCGAACACGAACGCAATCACGTTATCGCGCTGCTCTTTCGAGCGATCCAAGTGCAGGAAGTACACCAGGTGAACCAGCACCTGAATCACCGCGAACGCCAGCACGATCATCAACGTGATCGATTTCGGCAGGGTTGGGTACATCACCAGGCCGAACGGGATCAGGGTAAGGATTACCGACAGGATGAAGCCGATGGCGTACGACTTAACGCTGCCGTGGCTCGCATCATGGCTGTCATGGTCATGGGAGTGTGCATTAGCCATTACAGAGTCCCCATCAGGTAAACAACGGTGAAGACGCAGATCCAGACCACGTCCAGGAAGTGCCAGAACAGGCTCAGGCAGCTCAGGCGAGTCTTGTTGGTGTTGGTCAGGCCGTGTTTATTGACCTGATACATCATCACCGCCATCCACAGCAGGCCTGCCGTCACGTGCAGACCGTGAGTGCCTACCAGCGTGAAGAACGCGGACAGGAAGCCGGAACGGTGCGGGCCGTAGCCTTCGGAGATCAGCAGATGGAACTCGTTGATCTCCATGCCGATGAAGCCCAGGCCGAACAGGAAGGTCAGACCCAACCAGCTCAGTACGCCCTTCTTGTTGCCCTTGTAGAAGGCCAACATGGCGAAGCCGTAGGTAATCGAACTGAACAACAGCAAGGCGGTTTCGCCGAGCACGTAAGGCAGTTCGAAGATGTCGTGGCCCGACGGGCCACCCGCTACGTTGTTTACCAGTACCGCGTACACCGCGAAGATCGACGCAAACAAGATGCAGTCGGTCATCAGGTAGAGCCAGAAACCGAAAACGGTCATCGGCCCCGAGTCGTGGTGATGGTCATCGTGCCCATGGTCATCGACATGGGCGTGTCCAGCATTGGTCACTAAGTTCGACATGGTTTAAGCCTGTTCCAACGAGGTTTCTACACGGTTGGCCGGGATTTTCTTCTCGGCGACCAGGCGAGCGTGCTGCTCGGCTTCGATGCGCTCGATCGTTTCGACCGGCACCATGTAGCCTTGATCATCACGTGCAGCGTGGACAATGAAGTAGCCGATGGTGCCCACCAGGCCAACGATTGCCAGCCACCAGATGTGCCAGATCATCGCGAAACCGAACACGGTCAACAGCGCACCCATCACCACGCCAGTGGCGGTGTTGCTCGGCATGTGGATCGGTTCGTAGTGCTTAGGCTTCTGGTACGCAGTACCGTCTTCCTTGGCTTCGGTGAACGCATCAATGGTGTTCGCAGTAGGAATCACGGCGAAGTTGTAGAACGGAGGTGGCGAGGAAGTCGACCATTCCAGGGTGTGGCCGTTCCATGGGTCGCCGGAGTCGCAAGCGTTCTGCTTACGGTCACGGATGCTCACGTACAGCTGGATCAACTGGCAGGCAATACCCACAGCGATCATGATTGCACCGAACATGGCAACGTACAGGTACGGTACCCACTCAGGGTTGGTGGTAGCGTTCAGACGACGGGTCATGCCCATGAAGCCCAGTGCATAGAGCGGCATGAACGCGACGAAGAAGCCCGAGATCCAGAACCAGAATGCAGCCTTGCCCCAGCCTTCGTGCAGCTTGAAGCCGAACGCTTTCGGGAAGTAGAAGCTGAAACCAGCGATGTAGCCGAATACAGCACCACCGATGATCACGTTGTGGAAGTGAGCGATCACGAACAGGCTGTTGTGCAGGACGAAGTCAGCACCCGGGATGGCCAGCAGTACGCCGGTCATGCCGCCAATGGCGAAGGTCACCATGAAGCCCAGGGTCCACAGGACCTGGCTGGTCATGCGCAAACGACCGTGGTAGATGGTGAACAGCCAGTTGAATAGCTTCACCCCCGTCGGGATGGAAATCAGCATCGTTGCCAGGCCGAAGAAGGCGTTGACGCTGGCCCCCGACCCCATGGTGAAGAAGTGGTGCAGCCAAACCATGAAGCCCAGTACAGAGATCGCGCCCGATGCGTAAACCATCGAGTGGTGACCGAACAGGCGCTTGCCGGTAAAGGTCGAGATCACTTCGGAGAAGATACCGAAAGCTGGCAGGATCAGGATGTACACCTCAGGGTGACCCCATGCCCAGAACAGGTTCACGTACATCATTGGATTGCCACCAAGTTCATTGGTGAAAATGTGGAAATCCAGGTAACGGTCAAGCGACAGCAGCGCCATGGTAGCGGCCAGGATCGGGAACGAAGCCACGATCAGGACGTTGGCCCAGGTGCAGGTCCAGGTGAAGATCGGCATGTCCATCAGCTTCATGCCAGGGGCGCGCATTTTCAGCACGGTGGCCAAGAAGTTGACCCCCGTCAGCGTCGTCCCGAGCCCTGATAACTGTAGCGCCCAGATGTAGTAGTCCACACCCACGCCAGGGCTGTATTGCAGGCCCGACAATGGCGGATACGCAACCCAACCGGTCTTGGCAAATTCGCCGACGCCCAGGGAAAGGTTGATCAGCACGACGCCGGAAACCAGCAGCCAGAAGCTCAGGGAGTTCAGGAACGGGTAAGCCACGTCACGCGCGCCGATCTGCAGCGGCACTGCAAGGTTCATCAGGCCAGTGAAGAAAGGCATCGCCATGAAGATGATCATGATCACACCGTGGGCGGTGAAGATCTGGTCATAGTGTTCAGGCGGCAGGTAGCCAGGCGAACCCTCGGTGGCCATGGCCAACTGGGTACGCATCATGATGGCGTCGGCAAAACCACGCAGCAACATGACCATGGCGACGATGATGTACATCACGCCGATTTTCTTGTGGTCGACCGACGTCAGCCACTCGGTCCACAAGTAGGTCCACTTCTTGAAATAAGTGATTGCCGCAAACAGTGCCAGACCACCCAGCGCGATCATGGCGATGGTAATCATCACAATCGGCTCGTGGAACGGGACCGCATCCCAACTTAATTTACCAAACATCGTTTACTCCTCTGCCCCAGCAGTTGAATGCGAGCCCGCGTCAGAACCTTCAACCGCGGCCACTTCTTTCTTCTCGTGCTTGACCGGCTTGCCTGGCTTCATACCTTCGTACTTGTCGACGATTTTCTGAAACAGGTTCGGCTCAAACGCGGAATACAGCGCGACTGGGTTGTTCTGGCTTGGTTTGGTCAGGGCATCGTATTCAGCTTGATCAAGCTGTTTAGGTGCGGCCTTGACTTTGGCGACCCAGGCGTTGAAATCTTCCTGGCTCGTCGAGATCGCTTTGAATTTCATGCCGGTGAAGCCAGCGCCGCTGTAGTTAGCGGAGATGCCTTCCATTTCAGCTTTTTCGTTGGCGATCAGGTGCAGTCGGGTCTGCATGCCTGCCATCGCGTAGATCTGACCGCCCAGGGCTGGGATGAAGAACGAGTTCATCACGGCGTCTGAGGTAATCCGGAAATTAAGCGGAGTGTTCTCCGGGAACTGGATCTCGTTGACAGTGGCGATACCCAGGTCCGGGTAGATGAACAGCCACTTCCAGTCCAGCGCAACCACTTCGATATTGATCGGCTTGACGTCGGATTCCAGCGGACGGTACGGGTCCAGCTCGTGGGTCGACTTATAGGTGATGTAACCCAGGGCGATGATGATGAGGATCGGAACCAGCCACACCGCGATTTCGATCTTGGTGGAGTGCGACCACTTCGGCGCGTAGGTCGCGCTGGTGTTCGACGCGCGGTATTTCCAGGCGAAGGCGAAGGTCATGATGATCACAGGGACCACGACCAGCAGCATCAGCAGGGTGGCGGTGATGATCAGGTTTCGTTGATCCAGACCGATCTGTCCTTTTGGGTCCATCAAGGTCCACTTACAGCCTCCCAGCATTAACATCATGCCAAGCAGCGGCAAAAAGCCTAGTAATCGGGGGTACCTGTTTTTACTCATCTCACGACCTCTAAAGCAGCTTGCGCAATGCAGTTGGGTTTTGATCGCCAACACTTCACCCTGCCAAGGGTTGGCATTTCTCTTCGATTGAATAAGAGCCTGCCCGTCACGCCATAAATCTACGTTTCACGGACCTGCGGTGAGTTCTTATTCGACTTCGTGGCTAAAGGCCTTGTTACAGACCAATTCCATTTGGTGCGGGTAGTTGAAAGGCTGCCGGAACCTTGGGGTCGCACAGAGCCATCCATCTGCCCCTCGACCGCTCCAGTGCTCAAAGATTGAACAGCACCGGACATTCAGTGCGGGCGATTGTAGTTAGCTAGCGATGTATAAACCATGTCTGATAAAGAAATAATTTTTATCGATTACAGCAATAATCCTTCACCTTTATTGCAAAGGTTCGCGATCTTACCGTGTTCGATTCTTCACAAAAACCACAAAAAATGCTGTGTTATAGGGCGATATGCGGCAGTCCTTACGGTCTGTAAGGGCACGCAAAACCGATGCAAGCCCCCATAAAACAAGGCATTCAGACATCACGAAATCGCGGGAGCGGCGTGAGGTGCACGCCACTGTCAGAGCCACGAAGTGACAGCACATCTTGGCCGCATGATGCAAATTTAAGCGACCGTTTGGCGGGTCAGAAACGTCCTGCGGCCGCTTCCGTGTGACAACATGTCGCATGCTGCGCGCACTCGCCATTGTCCTGCGTCACGCTCCGCTCACAAATCCCACAAGCAATAAACACCCCGGCCCTCCCTCAAGAAGGACCGGGGTGTTTCAAGGATGGGCTCAGGCTTTGCGCTGGCGATTCCGGTAAATGCCCAACGGCACCAGGATCACGGTCAGCACAAACGCGACCAGCGCCCACTGCGCCAGGGACAGGCCCAGCACAGGCGGATACGGAGTGCTGCAGAAGCCATCGACCTGGAAGCCCAGGGGGAACACCTTGGCCAGGGGCAGGTCATCGACAATCGGTTGCAGCACATCAATGCCGCAGCTGACCTGTGGATAGAACTGGGTGTACACATGGTGACCGGCTGCGGCCACACCACCGAGGGCGCAGAGGATCACCAGCCCTTCGAAAAAGGTGAGCGCCCCTTTGGTGCGCATGGCCGCGCCGATGAACGCGAAGATCGCGATCAGCAATAAAGCATAGCGTTGCAGAATGCACAGCGGGCATGGCGCCTCGCCCAGCACCACCTGCATGTAGAGCGCACCGCCGATCAGCGCCAGGCAGATGATCCCCAGCAACACCAGAAAGCGCCGCTCCCTGCCTAAACGCAATTCGTCACTCATTTCCGGTTCCCTTTGTTTGGTTATGCCAATGGCCGCAAGTTTACACACAGGGAGTGGTTTAAACAGAGAGGGGTTAACGGGGGATTAATGGTGGGGGTAACGACAAGTGGCAAGCTTCAAGCTTCAAGTGAGAGCGGGCTTCGATCCGGCTTTTACTTGTCGCTTGCAGCTACCCCGAAGGGGTTATTCCAAGGTGGCAGCCGGGCCGAAGAATTCGTAGCGGCTTTGTTTTTCGGGGACACCCAAGGCTTTGAGGTGGCGCTTGATCGCGGCCATGAAGCCTTTGGGGCCGAGGAAGTACGCATCCACATCGCGCTGCTCGGGCAACCAGGCGGCCAGTTGTTCCTGGCTGAGCAGGCCGACCTTGTCCGCCACCGGGCTCACACCATCGTCTTCGGCGTAGCAATAGAAGCGCTTGAGCTGCGGGTGCTTGGCGGCCAGGGCATCCACCCAGTCACGGAATGCATGCACGCCGCCATTGCGCGCGCAGTGAATGAAATGCACCGGACGCTCGGTGGCCAGGGCGGCTTCGAGCATCGGCAAGGTGGGCGTGATGCCGACCCCGCCGCTGATCAGCACCAGCGGTTTATCGCTGGCCGCCAGGGTGAACGCACCCGACGGCGGGAACAGGTCGATGGTCGCGCCGACGTGCAACTGGTCATGCAGGTAGTTGGACACCCGCCCGCCGGCTTCGCGCTTGACGCTGATACGGTACAGGCCCACGTCAGTCAGGGCCGACAGGGAATAGTTGCGGCGCACTTCCTCGCCATCCAGTACCAGTTTCATGCCGATGTACTGGCCCGGCGCGGCATTGAGGATCGGGCCGTTGTCCACCGGGGCAAAGTAGAAGGAGATGATCTCGTCGCTCTCCTCCACCCGCTTGACCAGCAGGAACGGCCGCGCACCACGCCAGCCACCGGGTGCCTGGGCTTTCTCTTCATAGATCGCCGCCTCAGCACCGATCAGGATATCCGCCAGCTGGCCGTACGCCGCGCCCCAGGCACTCATCACTTCGGGGGTCGCGATCTGGCTGCCCAGCACTTCGGAAATCGCCCGCAGCAGGCAGGCACCGACGATCGGGTAATGCTCCGGCAGGATCTGCAGGGCGACGTGCTTGTTGATGATCTTGGCCACCAAATCACCCAGTTGATCCAACTGGTCGATATGCCGCGCGTACATCAACACACCCTTGGCCAGAGCGCGGGGCTGGTCGCCGCTGGCCTGGTGCGCCTGATTGAACAGCGGACGAACCTCTGGGTACTCGGAGAGCATCATGCGGTAGAAATGGGTGATCAACGCTTCGCCGCCGCTTTCCAGCAGGGGCACGGTAGATTTGACGATGGCACGGTCTTGGGCGCTAAGCATGGGAGCCTCCTGGGCTTCTTCACTGATTACCCTGAATTACTCAGTATTCGTGCCAACTTATTAATCGTTATTTTTCAACCACTTAAATTACATGTAGTCAGTATGACCTCCTACACCTTATAGTCATAAGGACTACAAGGAGTCTTTATGACTGCGCACTCATTGCTCACCACCCTGCTGCCTCTGGTCGCCGACCTGTCTCGCGAACTGCCTGAAGGCGAGCGTTACCGCCGCCTGCTGCAAGCGATGCGCGCCCTGCTCCCTTGCGATGCCGCCGCGTTGTTGCGCCTGGAAGGCGAATGGCTGGTGCCACTGGCCGTCGATGGCTTGAGCGACGACACCTTGGGTCGACGCTTCAAGGTCAGTGAGCATCCGCGCTTTGCCGTGCTGCTGAGCAGCCCCGGCCCCACGCGCTTTGACAGTGACAGCGAATTGCCCGACCCCTATGACGGCTTGGTGGATGGCCTGCATGGACACCTGGAAGTACACGACTGCATGGGCTGCCCGCTGTTCGTCGACGACCAGCCCTGGGGCCTGCTGACCCTGGATGCCCTCGACACCGAGCGCTTCGAACGCGTGGAGCTCGATGCCCTGCAAGCCTTCGCCAGCCTCGCCGCCGCCACCGTCAACGTAGCCGAGCGCATCGAGCGCCTGGCCTTGCGCGCCGAAGACGAACACCAGCGTGCCGAGATTTACCGCCAGGCCAGCGGCCAGCAGCACAAGGAAATGATCGGCCAAAGTAAAAGCCACAAGCGCCTGGTCGAGGAGACCAAATGGGTCGGTGGCAGCGACCTGACCGTACTGATCACTGGCGAAACCGGAGTGGGCAAGGAACTGGTAGCCCACGCCATCCACGCCGCATCAACACGCGCGGACAAACCGCTGATCAGCCTCAATTGCGCCGCCCTGCCGGAAACCCTGGTGGAAAGCGAGCTGTTCGGCCATGTGCGCGGCGCCTTCACCGGTGCGTTGAATGAGCGCCGCGGCAAATTCGAGCTGGCCAATGGCGGTACGTTGTTCCTGGATGAAGTGGGCGAACTGTCACTGACGGTGCAAGCCAAGCTGCTGCGGGTACTGCAAAGCGGCCAGTTGCAGCGGCTGGGCTCGGACAAGGAACACCAAGTGGACGTGCGCCTGATCGCCGCCACCAACCGCGACCTGGCCTTTGAGGTGCGCAACGGCCGCTACCGCGCCGACTTTTACCACCGACTCAGCGTGTACCCCCTGCAAGTACCGGCGCTGCGCGAACGCGGGCGCGATGTGCTGCTGCTGGCCGGCTACTTCCTCGAACAGAACCGCTCACGCATGGGCCTGGGCAGCTTGCGCCTGACCAGCGATGCCCAGGCGGCGATGCTGGCCTATAACTGGCCGGGCAACGTGCGAGAGCTGGAACATTTGATCGGACGCAGCGCGCTGAAAGCCTTGGGGAACTGTCGCGAACGTCCGAGGATTTTAAGCTTGAGTGCCCGGGACCTCGACCTGCCCGATGTCAGCGCGCCGCTGATCGAAGAACAGACTGACATGGTGACCGCCGTCACCGGCGACCTGCGCCAGGCCACAGAGCACTACCAGCGCCAAATCATCAGCGCCTGCCTGGAACGCCACCAGCACAACTGGGCCAGCGCCGCCCGCGAACTCGGCCTGGACCGCGCCAACCTAGGCCGAATGGCCAAGCGCCTAGGCCTCAAATAGCCCAAACAACTCGCTCCCACATTTAGGTTTGTTGTGCCTTGAAGACAGGGTTCACACGCTTCACCTTCCGAAACACCAACACATTCCCCACCATCACCAGCACCAACCCCACCAACGCCGGTGCAGTCCACTGATACCCCTCAACAAACGTCGACACATTCAGCGCCACCACCGGAAACAACACCGTGCAATACGCCGCACGCTCCGGCCCCATCCGACCCACCAACGTCAGATAAGCCGTAAACCCAATCACCGACCCCGGAATCACCAGGTACCACAACGCGCCGACATACCGCGCGCTCCAGTCCATCTCGAACGGAATCCCGCGCACCACGCAATACGTTGCCAACATCGCCGAACCATACGCCATGCCCCAGGCATTGGTGGTCAGCGGCCTGAGCCCGGCCTTCTGCTGCAGGCTCGACAACATATTGCCCGCCGAGAAACACATCGTCCCGAGCAACGCCAACCCCAAGCCGAGCCAGGTCTGCGGGCTGGCGGTATGCCCCACCAGTTCCGGCCAGAACAGCAAGCCCAGTCCCAGCAAGCCAAGGCCGCCGCCCATCAACACATTACGCGCCACCCGCTGGCCGAAAAACACCCGGGCATTCAGCGCGTTCCACAGCGTAGCCGTGGAGAACACCACCGCCACCAACCCACTGGGAATCCACTGGCTGGCCGTAAGAAAGCACATGAAGTTGACGCAGAACAGGCACAGCCCTTGGGCCAGGCAGATCAAGTGCCCACGCCTGTTCATCACCTGCAACGTGCGGCTGAGCAACAACAGCGCAAACAACACCAGCGCCGCCAAGCCAAAGCGATAAACGATGGACACAGGGATTGCCACCACGCCCAGCTGCCACTTGAGGGCGATCCAGGTGGTGCCCCAAATCAGCACGGTGAGTAAATACAGGGAAAGGTTCATAGCGGGCTCCATCGGTTGAGCCACAGTCTGGCCCTCCCTCCGTGGCGCGCTCTTGCACAATCTTGCGCTTTTGTTGGGCGACGGGATCACAGCGCCAACCGCGGGGAGTAGGATGCAAAGCGTCGGAGAGTACTCACCATGCCTGATCTGGAATCCCTGCAAGTCTTTCAAGCCCTTAATCGCTCGCCCAACGCACGCCTTGAGGCCTGCGCCGAGCTCGGTGACGGCTTGTCTGCGGCTTTGTGGAGCAACCACCACGACTCGCAGGATTATCAAGCGCCGAGCCATCACACGCTGTCGTGCTACATCGGCGGCGGCACCGGCACCTTTCGGCGTGACCAGCCGGGCACCAAGGGCGGGCCCGACAAGCTGTGCATCCTGCCCGCCGAGCATCAGTCGGCATGGGTGATCAACGGCGAGATTCGCCTGGCCCACGTGTATTTCAGCCCGGAGCAGTTTGCCTTGGGCTGCATCACCCTGCTCGACCGCGAGCCCCGCACCTTGCACCTGCGCGAAAGCACCTTCCTGGAAGACGCCAGCCAGGCCCGGCGCTTTCATCAATTGATCGCGCTGAACTGGCACGAACCCGCAGAGCGCTTGCTGACCAGCAGCCTGGCCCATGAAATGCTCAGCCACACCCTGCTCAGCCAGGTGGGCGCGCGCGAAGGGCTCCGTCTGAAAGGCGGGTTGGCGGCGTACCAGCGACGACTGTTGGTCGACTACATCGACCAATACCTGGAAGACCCGATCAGCCTGGGTCAATTGGCCGGGATGTGTGCGCTGTCGGAGTACCATTTCGCGAGGATGTTCCGCCAGACGTTCGGCCTGCCGCCCCATCAATATTTGTTGGCGCGGCGATTGACCCGTGCCCAGGCCCTGCTGCGCAGCGGCGCCCTGCCCTTGGGCGAGATCGCCTTGATGTGCGGTTTCTCCAGCGCCAGCCACTTCACCCATCGCTTTCGCCAGGCCATGGGCGCCACACCCGGCGAGTATCGCCAGGCGTTCTGCAGCTAGATCATCAACCCCAGTGTCTTGGCCTTGGCCACCGCTTGCGTACGCCGCTCCACGCCGAGCTTGCTGTGGATGCGCCGCGCGTGGGTCTTGACGGTGTGCAGGGAGATAAACAGGCGGTCGGCGATTTCCAGGTTGGAGTTACCCAGGGCGATCAACTGCAGCACTTCCAGCTCGCGCTGGCTGAGTGGGTTCTCGACCGCGCCTGACGTTGAGGCTTGGGGCTCCATGCCCAGCTCGCTCAACACCCCCGGCGAGCGCAGCCGCAGCTCGCGAATAGCCTGCTGCACCTGGCAACGCTCCGCCAGCTGAAGCCCGGTTTGCAGCGAACGGCGCGCCAGGGAGGCGTCGCCGACCTGCCAGGCCACTTCGCCGAGCACCAGGTACAGCTCGGTTTCCAGACAGAGCATGCCGCGTTGGTGGGCGCTGCCCAGCAAGGCCGTAAGCCGTGCTACGGGGTGCTCGGCACAGCCCAGTTTCACCTCCGCCAGCACCAGCAGGTATTCCAGGCGCGGGATCAGTTCCAGGGTGGCCGGCGGCGCCTGTTTGGCCTGGGGCCCCCGGAAGTGTCGCAGTACGCGGCGCACCGCTTCCACCGTCAGGTCAGCGCGCCCCTGTTGCAACCAGAAATGCCCGCTGACCAACAGCAGCACCGCGCGATACACCCTGTCGGGCACCTGGCGTTGTTGCATCAGCCGTTCGGCTTCGCGCAGTTGGTCAAAGGCTTGGGCGTAATCGCCACGATTGGCTGCCATCAGCGCCAAGCCGAGAAACCCGTAGAGCACGCGCTTGTCCTGGCTGTGCAGGCACACCTTCAAGCCTGTTTCGAAGCATTCGGCGGCCAGGCTGTCTTGCCCCTGGCGCAACGCCAGATGCCCGCGCCGCAGGGCAATGCGCCCAACCAAGGGCCCGGCCTTGAGCCGCTGTTCGAGCAACATCGCCTGCACATTTTCCAGCAGGCTTTGCGCCCGATACGGCGCGCCGCGCTGCTCCAGTAATTGCGCGTGATCCAGTTCGAGCAAGGCCTCGAGCAGCAACGAACCGTGGGCCCGGGCCAGGCACAACGCCTCACGGCTCAGGCTCTGGGCCACGTCCAACTCGCCACGCAGCAAGGCTTGCTGGGTCAGGCCCGACAGGCACATCAGCCGCGACGTCCAGGCACTGTCGGGCAAGGCTTGCAGTGCCTCAAGGAAATGTTCGCGAGAGCGCTCGGCATCGCCGCCCAAATGCAGCAGCCAGCCCCATTGCGCCTGCCAGCGCGCCAGCAGATAGCGTTGTTGCGCCGCCGTCGGTTGCGGGGCGAACCGCGCAAGCTGGTCGATGCATTGCGCGGCCTGGTCAAAACGCCCGGCGAACAGCAATGCCGCCGTCACCAGCCCGACCAGTTGCGCCGAGCCGAGCATCAATTCATCGCCATGCTGTTCATGCAGACGCAACAGCAACACCGCGTTCTGCTGGCGGAACAGGTCCTCGAAACTGAAGTACTTCAGCAAGCTCACCGCGGCTTCATATTCTTCGGCCAGCAAGGCTTGTTCAAATGCTGCCTGCCAGTCCTGTTCGGCGGTGAACCATTGGCAGGCGCGCCGGTGCCAGGAGCGCTTGGCCGGCCAGGGCTCATCACGCATCAGCTGTGCCAGCGGCGGGAAAACCTGTTGCCAGCTCGTGTCTTCCCAAGGCTGGATAAACGCACCGAGGGCCTGCAAGCCCCGCAGGTATTGGACACCGTCGCCAACGCCGAACAGGTGCTCGCACAACCCCGTATTGAAACGCGGCAGATGGGCGAGCACGCGCCAGGCTTCAGCCAGCTCGGTCGGCAAGGTGCTGAACAGCTCGTGTTGCAAGTAGTCGAGCAAGGTTTTGTCCGGGTGACCATCGCCGAGCAGCGCGATGCGCACACCGGCGCACCAGCCGGCGCTGAACTGCAACACACGGTCGACGGACTGCCCTGGCGCATGGCTGAGCAGTTGCTTGATTTCCTCAGCATCAAACGCCAACTCGGCGCCACACTCCAGCAACTCATCGTCGAGCAACAGCCGCGGCCAGTTGCACGCCGGCCGGCGCCGCGCCCCAAGCCACCAGCTCAACGCCGGGCTGCTGGCAGTGAGCAGGCGGTCGAGCAAGGCGTCGGTGTCGGGCGCGGGCAAGCGGCAGAAGTCATCGAGGAACACCCACGCCGAGGTGTGCCAGCGGCCAAGGTCCAGCAGCAGCGTGGCTTCATCGGTGAATGGCAAGCCGAGGCTTTGCGCCAGGCGCAGGCACAGATCAAGAGGGCTGAGGGCAACACCATTGAGCGGCAACCAATACACTTGGCAATCCTTGGGTGCCTGCAATGCGCACTCGGCGAGCAACGCACTCTTGCCACTGCCACCCGGCGCGCACAACAGCTTCACCCGCGCCGAAGCCACCAGCAAAGGGCCCGCCAAGCGCGGGCGCAGCAGATGGTGGCCGGACAGCCGAGGCATGAATCCAGGACGGTCCAGGCAGCGTGTCATGGCGGTCATTGCTGCATCCTGCGTTTTTATTGTTATGCAACGTGGCGACTACCCTAGTCCTGTGGTCGGCGGTTGTTGAAGAAAGATTCAGCACAATGATTGTAAGACATGCACAAAACCCAATGTGGGCGCGGGCTTGCTCGCGAATGCGGTGGATCAGCCTAAGAATTCGGTGACTGATACTCCGCATTCGCGAGCAAGCCCGCTCCCACAGTTGGATTGCATTTTCACACCAACATCAGCGAACGCCTTCAGTCCTCAACGCCGCCGGTGTGTAATCCGCAGCCTTGGCTTTGAACCCAAACACAAAACTGCTCTTCTCCTCGTTCTTCATCCCCAGGGCGATGTAGCGCCCAGCGATGATGTCGTACAGCGTCTCCACCGTGTAGGCCGGCACCTGGTGGTTGTAGTAGAACTGCGCATGCCCCTCGGCAACCCGCCACAGTTGGCCACGGCCGTCGTAGTGATCCACCAATGCCACCTGCCAGCTGTCTTCATCGATGTACATGTGGCGCTTGGCGTAGATGTGCCGCTCGCTCGGCTTGACCGTGCCAACCACTTCCCACACGCGGTGCAGCTCATAGCGGGTCAGGTCCTGATTGATGTGGCCGGCCTTGATGATGTCGTCGTACTTGAGCGTCGGCTGGTCCAGCTTGTAGCTGTTGTAGGGGATGTACATCTCCTTCTTGCCCACCAGCTTCCAGTCATAACGGTCAGGCGCGCCGGAGAACATATCGAAGTTATCCGTGGTGCGCAGCCCATCGGATGCAGTACCCGGACCGTCATACGACACCTGCGGCGCGCGACGCACGCGGCGCTGGCCAGCGTTGTAGATCCAGGCCAGGCGCGGCTCCTTCACCTGGTCGAGGGTTTCGTGCACCAATAGCACGTTGCCCGCCAGCCGCGCCGGCGCCGTCACCGATTGCTTGAAAAAGCTCAGTACGTTGGCGGCCTTGGCCTGGTCCATGTCCGGGATCGCTTGCGGCACCGCCACTTCTTCTTCGAAGCGGATCGGCGTGTAACCGCCGTTGGTCTGCGGGGTGGCCTGGATGATGATGCGGCGCAGGTTGCCACCGTGGTAACGGGTGATGTGGTTCCACAGCACCTCCACGCCATTCTTGGGAATCGGGAACGCGTAGTAGCGGTTGCCGGTGAAATTTTCCAGGCCATTACCGTCGTTGATGGCCTTGACGTTCAGCGCACTGCGCTTGATCGACTCGTAGATGTCCGGCGGCAGGTTGACCGTGCGGTGGCTTGGATACACGGGAATTTTATAGGTCTCGGGATAGCGCTTGAACATCGCTACCTGGCCGTCAGACAGCTTGTCTTTATATTTGTCGACAGTGGCGGCGGTGATCACGAACAACGGTTTTTCACTGGCGAACGGGTCGGCGAGGAAGCCCTTGCTGTCCACCGCACCGGCGTTTTTGGGAATACCGCCAGTCCAGGCCGGGATCGAGCCATCGGCGTTGCCGGCTTTTTCGGCGCCCACCGGGGTCAGGGTGGTGCCCAGCTTGGCCGCCTCTTCCGGCGACACCGCCGCCATCACGTTGGCGGCCAACAGGCTGAGGGCCATTACCGCAATTATCTTACGCATAGAGTCTTGTCCTTCTTTAAGCCAAATCAGAAGTTCACGCCGAAGCTGAGGGCGAGGAAGTCACGGTCGGTCAGGGTGTTGTAGTCGCCACCAAAGAAGTCGGTGTAGCTGAGGCTGGCGGTGTAGGTGTTGCGGTAGTCCGCATCGACCCCTGCACTGATCGCCTTGGCGCCTTTGTTGAACAGGCCGTTGGGGCCGTAGCCGGCAACGTCGTGGGACCAGGACAGGTTCGGCTTGAGGTTGATCCCGGCGATCACGTTGTTGTAGTCAAGGATCGCCCGCGCGCGATAACCCCAGGAGGTGGACGTGACAAAACCATCGGTGTCGCCTTGGAAACCATAAGCGCCGTACACCGAGTCGCGGCCGTAACGCAGCTTGGATTTATCCTCCAGGCCGCCGACGTGCACGATGGCCGCTTCGCCCACCAGCGTCAGGCGTTCAGCGCCCAGCACTTGGTCGAAGAACTGGGTCATGCTGCTTTGGACCTGGGTGATTTCCTTGCGGCGGTAGCCTTTGTTGTCAGAACCGAAGTTGCTGCGGATAGGTGAGGCGAGCTGGCCAGCGACAGGATTGATCAGGGCCAGGGTCAGGTCGGTGGTGTTGAGTTGCACCGGGGCATTTGGACGGTAGCTGATCTCTCCGGTCCACGCCGTGCCGGTGGGCAAGGTGGTGGAGAAACTGGCGCCGAACAGGCGAATATCTTCCGGGTAGTCGAGGTAGTACTGGCCGCGGCCGAGCATCAGGCTCTGCACCAGGCCCGCACCAGAGCCAGGCGCTATGGCGTTGGCGGTGCCGGAGATCGCGCCGAGTGTCGCCAAGTTGGTATTGTTGGTGATGGTGCCCACGTTCGGCGAACGGCTGTGGTAGTTCATGAAGTACAGGCCGTACTCCGTGTCGTCCCCCAGCCAACGCAAGGCCGTACCGAACTGGCCGGAATCCCGCGCATCGCGGTCGCCGGCGCGACGTACAATCACGCCTTCATTGGTCGCGCCAAATCCTTGGCCAAACGCTGCGGCCACCGGTTGCAGCGGCGCGATCGCAGGGTTACCCACGGTGTAGTTGTTGGTGCAACCATCCGCCGCCACATCGCTGCCAAAAAACGTGCCGCAGTTATCCAGTACCGTCTGGTCCCATTCCAACTGGTAGAACCCTTCTACGGTCAGTTGGTTGGTCAGGCTTTGTGAAGCGAACAGCATATTGACCGGGATCAGCCCTTCCTTGATCTCGGCACCCGGTCTACGAAAGGCAGACACGTCAATCGGGTTGATGCTGTTGATGGAGTTGCCGATGAAGGTACTTTCCCCCCAACTCACCACCTGTTTACCCGCGCGCACGGTGCCCGGCAGATTGCCCAGTGAGTAGTTGTGATAAACGAAGGCATCGAGGATCTGCGCACCGCTGGACTTGGCGCCTTCCTTGCGGTTGTGGTCGCTGATCTGCTTGAACTCGCGATCTTCGTCCTTGAGTTCGAAGTCGTACCAGTATTTGCCACGGACAAACACGCCCGTGTCGCCGTACTTCAATTCAAGGTCGTGCAAACCTTTGAAAATTTTCGAGAAGGTTTCGCCCTTCTTGAAATTCAGGCGCCCGTCATCCCCGGTGGAAGCCTGGCCGCTACCGCCATTGACGGTGCCCACCAGTTTTTTGTCCGCATCGCGCATGCCCCAACTTGCGCCCACCGACAGTGAGGAATCGAATTGCCCTTCGATCTCGCCAATGTTGAATGAAACAGCCTGTGCCTGCGCACAGCAACCCAACGCAACCGCAGCGGCCAGCGCCTGTGGCCTGAAGATGGCGCGCATTGTTGTTCTTGTCATGCGTCTTCCCCGATGAGTGACAGAAGGCCCCACCCTACTGCCGACCATCAGGAGGGATAAGCGCACCAAGGAGGGATTCGTGTTGTCGCTCGAAAGGATTACCGGGCGCTCTGGCCTGGGTCTGCGCGCGGGCATGCACCGTGTGGATGGCGGGTTATCAGGAAGATGGATGGAGCAGGTCATAACTGTTGCTGATTCAGCAACAGTCCTTGTCATGAATCGCCATTACTCATTTTGTTACTAACGGCTATTCTTGCCGGGCTTTCAGGGCCAACGGCTCGCTTTCCTAACCGGAAGAAAAGCCAGATTCAAATGGATTGATGATTATTTTCAATCCGTTACCGGTGTTCACTGACGTTGATTTGTCGCTCCTTGATCCAACGTCTTACTTCGGCCGCTGCCTATGCAGCGGCCTTTTTTATGCCTTAAATAAAACGGGGCGCCATCAGCGCCCCGCAGGATTCAATCTTTTTCAAGCAACGATCACAGGCTGTATTTCTGCAGATTGGCCATCATCTCCTTCAATGCCTCGATATTGTCCTTGGGGTGGGCTGCACCGTCGAAGTCGCAGATCTGCTGCCAGTGTGCGGCCACATCGTCGGGCGAGAAGCCGGCTTCCGGGTCAAAGCCCACGCCCAGGCTACGCTCCCAACGGGTCTTGCCGATCCAGCCGCCGCCTACTTCAAACAGCCCCGAGGTTTCCTGACACGCCTCGCTGCCCAGGTACACCACCAGCGGGCTGACCAGCTCCGGCTTGAGGCGCTCGAACACTTGCGGCGGGATCAAGCCTTCGGTCATGCGCGTGCCGCCGGTGGGGGCAATGGCGTTCACCAGAATGTTGTTCTTGCGCCCTTCCAGCGCCAGCGTGCGGGTCAGCCCATAGAGGCCAAGCTTGGCCATGCCGTAGTTGGACTGGCCAAAGTTGCCATAGATGCCCGAGGTGGACGCCGTGAAAATCACCCGACCGTAAGCTTGCTCGCGCAGATGGGGCCAAGCAGCGCGGGTGACTTTGTAGGCGCCTTCGACATGCACCCGGTAAACCAGGTCCCAATCGCTGTCGTCCATTTTGTGGAAGGTCTTGTCACGCAGAATGCCAGCGTTATTGACCACCACATCGATACGGCCGAAGGCATCGAGGGCGTTCTGCACGATCTTGTCACCGTCGGTGACAGAGTCATGGTTGGCCTCGGCAATACCGCCCGCTTCACGGATCTCGGCCACGACCCGGTCGGCGGCCGAGGCATTCGCGCCTTCACCCTGGGTAGAACCACCGAGATCGTTGACCAACACTTTGGCGCCATGTTTAGCGAACAACAGCGCATGGGCCCGGCCCAATCCGCCGCCGGCACCGGTGACGATCACGACCTTATCCTGGAACTGCACTGACTCACTCATACCGAACTCCAATGGCGACAATGGGAATGGGTCGAGTGTCAGGCACCGGGGCTCTGGTCACAATAGATACGCCAGGGGCTGAATGGTGCTCGATAAGGTAGGGGGATGATTATGATGGGCTAACGAAAATCTAATTGTGTGTAGATAACTATGGCTATCGCAGGCAAGCCAGCTCCCCCACTGGGCCAGCAATTCGCTCGCGAAACGCCAGGTAGTGCTTGAGCACCTGCACCGGCGCCTCGATCTGCGGATAGTGGCCGATATTGGCCAGCAAGACCGTGTCGGCGTGGGGCACCAACTCGTGGTAACGCTCAACCATGTGGGCGCCGGAGATCGGGTCTATCTCGCCATCAATCACCCGCAGCGGAACTTCAGCCTGCTGCATTGCCGCGACCCAACGATCACGCAGGCGCCGACGCTGAGGAATGTAGGCGACGAGCTTGTGCAGGATGCGCGTGCCTTCGTGGCATTCGATCAGGCTCCAGAAATCATCCAGGGCGCTTTCGCTGGGGCGGGTATTGAGGCCGAATATCTGGCTGAAGCTGTTCGCCAGGGCATTGCGCCCAAACGCACGGCCGATCATCCAGCCCAGGGGGCTGAGCAAGAGCTTTTGTACCAGCGCCGGGCGATGGGTCTCAGGAAACAACCCCCCGTTGAGAAACACACAACTGGCCATCTGAAAGCGACCTTCATAGTGCCGCGCCAGCAATTCCTGGGCGACGCTGTCGCCGTAGTCATGGGCCAGCACATGCACCGGCTGCTCGACTCGCAGGTGTTCCAGCAGTGCCTGCTGCAAGTCCGCCTGTTCCAGTAGGCAATAACCGTGGTCCAGCGGCTTGGCCGAGTCGCCAAAACCGAGCATGTCGCAGGCGATCACCAAGTTGCGCTGGGCCAGGGGCTGCCACAAGTAGTGCCAGTCCCAACTGGCAGTGGGAAAGCCATGGATCAGCAGCAACGGCTCGCCCTGCCCCGCCACCCAGTAACGGATGGTGCGGCCGTGGAATTCGAATGTCTGACTGCGTTTGCGCCAGACACTGAGCGGAATCTCGGCGAGTGGCATCAGGTTTTATACCCAGGATCGACGCGGTCCAACTTGCGCAGCAACGCGGGCCAGGCCAGAGCGCCCCCCATACCTTGTGCGCTCTTTGTGACCGCCGCCACCATTGCCTTGGCACCGGCGAGTATCTGTGGCCCGATGGCGATCAATTCA
This sequence comes from Pseudomonas sp. RA_15y_Pfl1_P11, assembly GCF_963970975.1. NCBI lineage: Bacteria > Pseudomonadati > Pseudomonadota > Gammaproteobacteria > Pseudomonadales > Pseudomonadaceae > Pseudomonas > Pseudomonas sp. RA_15y_Pfl1_P11. The sequence goes on along the minus strand of NZ_CAXAOY010000023.1, from coordinate 69,608 downwards.
GCGCCGCCATTTTGCGCCAGCACCTGGATATCGCAGGCGCGCTGGAAGGTAAACATCATCAAAAAAGTGTCGGCGATGGTGCTGCCGCAAGTCAGAAGACCATGGTTGTGCAGCATCAGAAAATTGTTTTCGCCAAGATCGGCCTGCAAGCGGGCCTTCTCTTCATGGTTCAACGCCACCCCTTCGTAGGCGTGATACGCCAGGCTCGACAGCACGAACAGGGACTGCTGGCTTATCGGCAACACGCCTTGTTTCTGCGCAGCCACCGCAACACCCGAAGCGGTGTGGGTGTGCAGCACACAGGTCACGTCGTGGCGACCTTCATGGATGGCGCTGTGGATGGTGTAGCCCGCGGGGTTGATCTCGTAGGGGCTCTCCATCAGCTTGTTGCCGGCCTGATCGACCTTGACCAGGCTCGACGCGGTGATCTCGTCAAACATCAACCCATAAGGGTTGATCAGGAAATCATCGGTGCCCGGCACCTTGGCCGAGATATGCGTAAAGATCAGGTCATCCCAACCATGCAGCGCCACCAGGCGATAACAGGCTGCCAGGTCGACGCGGGTTTGCCACTCGGCAGCGCTGACCTGGTCTTTGACATTCTGTGGCAATAGAACGGGGGCTAGGCTCACGGTAACGACCTCCTTAGCGCACTTTCTTATTGTTTTTTTGAGTGATGGGCCAGTCTAGTCAGACGTCGTGGCCGCCGTAGTTGCCTTGGCAGCCAGCTTGATGACCGTACGAGTCAGTCTTGAGGATAGTTTAAATTCGTGTGGACAACGTCAGAGAAGTGCCGCCAATAAAGGGGCGGCACAGGCATTGGTGCGCGAATGAGCGCTCAACCGCGCAGCGCAGTGACCAATTCGGCCAGCCACGGTTCGGCGTCAGTTTCCGGGGTGACACTTTCGCTGGCGTCCAAGCGCAGCATGGGCAGCACTTCGCGCACGCCCAACTCAGCAAACAGCTCGCGCATTTGCTCGCCGCCACCGCAGAAAGTATCGCCATAGCTGGCGTCGCCCAGGCCGATGACTGCACCGGGCAGGCCACGCCAGGCGGCGGGCAGTTGGTCGCGAATCGTCGAATACAGGGGTTGCAGATTGTCGGGCAACTCGCCCATGCCGGTGGTGGACGTCACCGCCAGAAAAGCGTCCGGCGCAAATGCCTGCACCTGCGCCAGACTGGCGCGGGGGTTGTGCCAGGCCTCGAAACCTGCGGCATTGAGGATACTGCCAGCATGGCGAGCGACTTCTTCAGCAGTGCCGTAGACCGAGCCGGAAAGGATGGCGACTTTCATCAATCTAATCCTGTAGTTGAGCGAAAGCGTGGGATATTAGCAGCTCAACCGACCCCTTCAAAAAAACGTCGCGCCCGGATGGAAAGAATGCCGGGGTGTCTTAGACTTGCGACACCTCACCTGGATGAAACCCCGCATGATTAACGCTCAATTGATGCAAATGGTCATCGACGCCTCGAATGACGGCATTGTTATCGCTGAACGGGAAGGCAAGGACTTGCCACTGATCTACGTCAACCCGGCTTTTGAGCGGCTGACCGGCTACGCCAGCGATGAAATCCTCTACCAGGATTGCCGTTTCCTGCAATCGGGAGACCGGGACCAACCGGGCCTTATCGCCATTCGAGAAGCGCTGGGCAATGATGGCAATTGTCGCGAAACCCTGCGCAATTACCGCAAGGACGGCACGCACTTCTGGAATGAGCTGTCGATATCCACCCTTTACAACGCGGCAGACAAACAGACTTACTTCATCGGCGTTCAAAAGGACGTCACCGTTCAAGTCAAAGCCCAGCAGCGCGTGGCCCAATTGGAAGCGCAAGTCGCCGAACTCAAGGCAGAGCTAGCCGCACTCAAGACGACGATCGAATCTAACAAAGATTAGATAAAACGGTGATTAAGAGGATAATGGCGTTTTAACCCCTACCTGTTGAGCAGGCCTCATGCAACGCGACGCACTCCTGACGCAGGACGAACTGGATTTTATCCAGACCATGCAGCACAACCCACAGTTGAACCTGCGGGATGCGTCGTCGAGCCTGACGGTTAACGGGGGTGCGCAAATTCGCGACCTGCTCACTCGCCTGGCCGCCCACGACCATCTCACCATCCAGGCGCAGTTCGACAACCAGCAACTCACCTTCCCGCTGCACTTGGTCGAAGATGAGTTTCACGCGGTTCACCTGCGCTTGGGCGTGCCGAGTATTTTCGAAGACGGGCCAATGATCCGGCCGTGGCGCCTGACGCTTGAAACCCCAGTGGCGCTGGAAAATATCAAGGGCAACCCGGGCGCGATGTGGGTGCATGAGGTGTCGTTCAAAGGCGTACTGGTGGAGATTCGGAGCCGGATCAAGCCACCCAAAACTTTTTCACTGTGGTTCAGCCCATCGGGCTATGAGCGCATTGCGTTGCGCGGAACGTTCGAACGAGAAACCGCGCGCGGGTTGTTCGCCTATCGACTGAACCAGAGCGACGCCGAAGAAATCGAGCGCCTGCGCCAGTTCATCCTGCACCAGCACCGCTTGGCCCATCCAGAGGTTCATGCCTGAGCTCAGGTATCCAGGCCACCCGCCAGGAATTGCTGTAAGCGGCGCTGCATCAGCCGCCCCTCGTTACCCAGGCAACCGATTGGCGAGCCCTTAAGGCTTTCCTGCGCCAGGTCGGCGGCATCACCTGCCAGCAGCAACGGGCAATTCAGGGTCAGCGCCAGGCGCTTGAGTCGCAGCGGCAGTTCGCTGCCGGGTGCGCGATTGGAGAACAGTACCAAGGCTTGCGGCTGGGTCTTTTCGCAGATCAGCGTCAATTCGTCGAATGGCTGGCCTACGCCCATGACCTTCACCGCGAGCGTTTCCCCCGACATCAGCAGGCCCGCGACCAGCAACTCCAACTCGCGGCATTCCCCGGCAACGGCCGCCAGTAATACCCGAGGCACCGACGCGGCCGCTGTCACTTGCAGACGTTGCGCGGTGCGCGAGCGCAGGTGATTGTCGAAGAACAGCCACTCGCTGGCTTGGCCGAAGCGCCCTTGGTGGCGCAGCAATGCCTGCCACAGCGGCATGAGAATGTCTTGAAACACTACGGCAATCGGGTAGGCGGAAAAGATCTGGTCGTACAGTCGGTCCAACTCACGGTCATCGAATGCGCTGATTGCAAGGCGCAGGCGTCCCTGCCACTGAACCCACTCCACCTGCGTTTCAGGCGCGGTGCCAGGTTCGCCGAGCGGCTCGTCTCGTGCGAGGAGTTTGCCTACCTTGCTGACCGCGACGCCACGTTCGATCCAGTCCAGTACCCGGTGCACGGTGTCGATATCGTTGCGCGAATACAACCGATGCCCGCTTTCGGTGCGCGTTGGCTGGATCAGGCCGTAGCGACGCTCCCAGGCGCGCAGAGTGACCGGGTTGACGCCGGTCAGCCGGGCGACTTCACGGATAGGGAAAAGGTCGTCGCAATCAGTGACATTGTCAGGCGTCTTTTCGCGCTGGGGAGCAGTAATTTCGGGCATCAGAGATGAAAAAAATCCGTGTCAATTTGAACACTATTTAACGCTTATTCGGCGGCGCGATACAAGTTACAGGGCGACGCGACCAAAGTATCTGGTGTATTTCGATAAAACAGGAATAATCCTTGCCTGTTTTTTCTACGTCGCTGCCACACCCCGCAGCCTCGTTTGTGTGCCGCCTACCCGGCCCAGCGCACCCGCACACTTGGAGATACACAATGTCTACCTCACCCGTCACCCTGATGGTTGCGCGCCGCGTGGCCAAGGGTCGCTACGAAGAACTGATGGCCTGGCTGCGCGAAGGCGAGCAATTGGCCACCGACTTTCCTGGCTACCTGGGCTCAGGCGTTCTTGCCCCGCCGCCCAATGATGATGAGTTCCAGATCATTTTCCGCTTCGCCGATGAGCACACCCTGCATGCCTGGGAGTTTTCTGCCTCCCGCAGTGCCTGGTTGAGCCGTGGCAGCGAATTGTTTGCCGACCCGTCCGAGCACCGCGTACGCGGCATCGACGGCTGGTTCGGCGCGGTGGGTGCGCGCCCGCCACGCTGGAAGCAGGCCGTGGCGATCTGGCTGGCGTTCTTCCCGGTATCGCTGCTGTTCAACTTTGTATTGGGCCCGCTGCTCAATGAACTGGAGCTGGTGCCACGTGTGCTGGTCAGCACCCTGGCGCTCACGCCCTTGATGGTTTATCTGTTTATCCCACTCTCGACCCACCTGCTGGCGAATTGGCTACATCCTTCCCCACCGCGCAAGGTGACTGAAGCTGCCGCATGAGTACAGGGGCGGGCGGTCGCTGGTATAGTTTCAATCTGCCAGCGACCCGAGCCTCTCATGACTGCAACGAACGCCCCGATTCTGATCACCGGCGCCGGCCAGCGTGTCGGCCTGCATTGCGCCCAGCGCCTGCTGGACGAAGGCCACTCGGTGATTTTCAGCTACCGCAGCGAGCGGCCCGGCGTGCAGGCGTTGCGCGAGCGTGGGGCCATCGGTGTATATGCCGATTTCTCTGACGAAGCCGGAATTCTCGCGTTTATCGCCGAGCTGCACACCCACACCCAGAGCCTGCGCGCGATCATCCATAACGCCTCGGCCTGGGTCGCGGAAACGCCTGGCGACGAAAGCCGCGCTTTTACCGACATGTTCAGCGTGCACATGCTTGCGCCGTACCTGATCAACCTGCATTGTTCACCCTTGCTGCAACGCTCGACACCGGCCGACATCGTGCATATCAGCGATGACGTGGTGCGCAAGGGCAGCCGCCAGCACATCGCCTACTGCGCCACCAAGGCCGGGCTCGACAGCCTTACGCTGTCATTTGCCGCGCAGTTCGCGCCGCTGATCAAGGTCAACGGCATCGCACCGGCGATGGTGATGTTCAACGACGGCGACGATGCTGCCTACCGCGCCAAGGTACTGGCCAAGTCGGCACTGGGCATCGAGCCTGGGCCCGAGGTGATCTACCAGAGCGTGCGCTACCTGCTGGACAACCCTTATGTCACCGGAACCACCCTGACCGTCAACGGCGGGCGGCATATCAAGTAAGCCGTTTGTGAGGATGTTGTATGACCTTATCCCTGCCCCAACACTACCGCGAGATCCTTAAAGGCCTGGGCGAAGACCCCGAGCGCGAAGGCTTGCTCGATACACCCAAGCGCGCCGCCAAGGCCATGCAATACCTGTGTCATGGCTACGCGCAGAACCTGGAGGAGATCGTCAACGGCGCGCTGTTCGCCTCTGACAATGACGAGATGGTGATCCTCAAGGACATCGAGTTGTACTCGCTGTGCGAACACCACCTGCTGCCCTTTATCGGCAAGGCCCATGTGGCCTATATTCCGACCGGCAAGGTGCTGGGCCTGTCGAAACTGGCGCGTATCGTCGACATGTTCGCCCGGCGCCTGCAGATCCAGGAAAACCTCACGCGGCAAATTGCCGACGCCATCCAGGACGTGACCCAGGCGGCCGGCGTGGCCGTGGTGATCGAAGCCAAGCATATGTGCATGATGATGCGCGGCGTGGAAAAACAGAATTCAACCATGAACACCTCGGTGATGCTCGGCGCGTTCCGCGAGTCGAACACCACGCGCATGGAGTTCCTGCAACTGATCGGACGGAGCAAGTAGCAATGCCACAACTTCAACCAGGCATGGCGCGTATCCGGGTCAAGGACCTGTGCCTGCGCACCTATATCGGTATCAACGAGGAGGAAATCCTCAACAAGCAGGATGTGCTGATCAACCTGACCATCCTGTATGCCGCCCAGGAAGCCGTGCGCGACAATGACATCGACCATGCGCTGAACTACCGCACCATCACCAAGGCGATCATCGCCCATGTGGAAGGCAACCGCTTTGCCTTGCTGGAGCGCTTGACCCAGGAATTGCTGGACCTGGTGATGAGCAATGAGTCGGTGCTGTACGCCGAAGTCGAAGTGGACAAGCCCCACGCGTTGCGCTTTGCCGAATCGGTTTCGATAACGCTCGCGGCGAGCCGCTCAGCCTCAAGCGATAAGCTTCAAGCCACACGTTAAAGCCAACCTCATTCCAACTTGCAGCTTGAAGCTTACCCGCCGATAGCTGTCTCGAAGAGACCACCATGAACGATCAACAACGCCTCGAACTCGAAGCCGCCGCCTTTCGCCGGCTGGTAGCCCACCTGGACAGCCGCAAGGATGTGCAGAACATCGACCTGATGAACCTCTCGGGCTTCTGCCGCAACTGCTTGTCCAAGTGGTACAAGGCCGAGGCTGACGAGCGTCAGATCGAGCTGAGCCTCGATGACGCCCGTGAGGTGGTGTACGGCATGCCATACGCCGAGTGGAAAGCCACCTACCAGAAAGAAGCCAGCGCCGACCAACAGGCAGCGTTCGCGAAAGGAAAGACCCATGACTGATTTGAACACCCTGCGCGTTAGCCTCAACAGTGGCGAACATGTGTTTGCCGATACCTTGGCGTTTGTTGCTGCTGGTTACGACTACCAGCCGCAGGCCTTCACCAACGGCCATGTAGAAAATGCGGCCGGGCAGAATGAGGGTTCGTGCAAGACACTGGGTTTGGCCCTGCTGGAAAGTCTGAGCGATCAGGAAGCGCTGCTGGCTTTTGGCGAGCATTACCGTTCGGTGGTGGCGACGCCTGAGGGCAGCGACCACGGCAACATCCGCGCACTGATCGCGCATGGCCTGGCCGGCGTGAAGTTCACCGCACACCCCCTGACACGCCGCTGATTCAATCTAGAAACCCGTTCACTGTGGGAGCCGGGCTTGCCCGCGATGGCGATGGTGACTGATACGCCGCTATCGCAGGCAAGCCAGCTCCCACAAGGACTGGGTTAACACTTCATGACCTGGGTGTTAGTTGAATCGCGGACATAAAAAACCGGCCTCACAGCCGGTTTTTTAGTTCAACGGGGTCAGAACGAAGCGTTCTGCAGGCCGTCCAGGTAACGCTCGGCATCCAGTGCCGCCATGCAACCGGCGCCGGCCGAGGTGATGGCCTGGCGGTAAACGTGGTCGGCTACGTCACCGGCAGCGAAGATACCTTCGATGTTGGTGGCGGTGGCGTTGCCTTCACGGCCGCCCTGCACCACCAGGTAACCGTCTTTGGCTTCCAGCACGCCTTCGAACAGCGAGGTGTTCGGGGTGTGGCCGATGGCGATGAACACGCCGTCGACTTTCAGTTCGTCAAAGCTGCCGTCATTGTTTTTCAGACGGGCGCCGGTCACGCCCATGTTGTCGCCCAGGACTTCGTCCAGGGTGGCGTTGAGCTTGAGGATAATCTTACCTTCAGCGACACGGGCGTGCAGCTTGTCGATCAGGATCTTCTCGGCGCGGAAGGTCTCGCGGCGGTGAACCAGGGTCACGGTGCTGGCGATGTTCGCCAGGTACAGCGCCTCTTCCACGGCCGTGTTGCCGCCGCCGACCACGGCGACCGGTTTGTTGCGATAGAAGAAACCATCGCAGGTCGCGCAGGCGGATACGCCCTTGCCCATGAACGCTTCTTCCGATGGCAGGCCCAGGTAGCGGGCGCTGGCACCAGTGGCGATGATCAGCGCGTCACAGGTGTATACGCCGCTGTCGCCGGTCAGGCTGTAAGGCTTTTTCGAGAAGTCGACTTTGTTGATGTGATCAAACACGATTTCGGTTTCAAAGCGCTCGGCGTGTTCTTTCATACGCTCCATCAGCACCGGGCCGGTGAGGCCATGGACGTCGCCCGGCCAGTTGTCGACTTCGGTGGTGGTGGTCAACTGACCACCCGCCTGCATGCCGGTGATCAGCAGCGGCTTGAGGTTGGCCCGGGCAGCGTAGACAGCAGCGCTATAACCGGCAGGGCCGGAACCGAGAATAATCACTCGCGAATGACGGGTATCAGACATGACTCACTCCTATCGACCGCCCGGACTACAAGGCGGCTGGAATAAAAAAGGGACCACGAAGCACTTGGGGAAGGCTTGAACTCGCAGACCCTGAAAAATAATGGGTGCAGCGTATCGAGGGGGGCAAGATTAAGGAAATACGGAATAACAATCCAGCTCATAGGTGGTCTCTATGCAGTCGGCTTGGTCCATCGACACGTTTGTTACCGCTGATGTCGCCGCTTTCGCCTAAGGTGCAAAGTCGGTAAGGTCGGCGCGTTCGCCCCTTTGCTCGGAGTTCTCCATGCCCGCCCCTGCTCTTTCCGGCCCGCAATACCTGCGTGAAGGCCTCAAACTGGTGTTGAGCCCTGGCCTGCGCCTGTTTGTTTTGCTACCGCTGGCGATCAACCTGGTGCTGTTCGTCGGCTTGATCTATTTCGCCGGTCATCAATTCAGTTTGTGGGTCGACCATTTGATGCCGACGCTGCCGAGCTGGCTGAGTTTTCTGAATTACCTCATCTGGCCTCTGTTTGTGGTGCTAGTGGTGCTGATGGTGTTTTTCACCTTCACCATGCTGGCCAACATCATCGCCGCGCCCTTTAACGGCTTTCTCTCGGAGAAGGTCGAAGTGGTGGTACGTGGCACGGACGATTTTCCGGCCTTCAGCTGGGGCGAGTTGGTCGCCATGGTCCCGCGCACGCTGGCCCGGGAAATGCGCAAGCTGGGCTACTTCCTGCCACGGGCCATCGGCTTGTTTATCCTGTCGTTCATTCCGGTGGTCAACCTGATCGCCGCGCCACTATGGCTGTTGTTTGGCGTGTGGATGATGGCGATCCAGTACATCGACTACCCGGCAGACAACCACAAGCTGGGCTGGAACGAGATGCTCGCCTGGCTGCGCCAGAAACGTTGGCAGAGCATGAGTTTCGGCGGCATCGTCTACCTGGTGCTGCTGGTGCCAGTGGTCAACCTGCTGATGATGCCGGCGGCAGTCGCCGGGGCCACGTTGTTCTGGGTGCGAGAGCAAGGTGCCGAAGCGATGGCGCAGCCGAAAAAAGTGACCCAGTCATAAATCCATCATGCCGATGACACAATGACGACATGGCCCACGGCGACACTGTGGGTCATGATGACAGCCTCGCTTCACATCACTCTGATTACCGAAACCTTCCCGCCAGAGATCAACGGGGTGGCCAATACCCTTGGCCGCTTGTGCGAGGGTTTGCGGGCGCGCGGCCATCAAGTCGAGCTGGTGCGCCCGCGCCAGGGCGTCGACCAGAGCCGCCCCAGCGACGATGAGTTGCTGCTGTGCCGTGGCTGGCCGCTACCCGGGTACCCGGGCCTGCAATGGGGACAGTCGTCGATGCACAAATTGCTGCGACGCTGGACCCGTCAGCGTCCGGACGTGCTGTACATCGCCACCGAAGGGCCATTGGGTCTCTCTGCCCTGCGCGCCGCGCGGCGCCTGGGGATCAGCGTGGTCAGTGGCTTTCATACCAATTTCCAGCAGTACTCGAACCAATACGGCTTGAGCATGCTGAGCCGAATGGTCACTCACTACCTACGCTGGTTTCATAACCGTTCGACCTTGACCCTGGTGCCCAGCGCCAGCCAGCGCCTGGAGTTGGAGCGCAGGCATTTCGAGCGTCTGGGAATGTTGTCACGCGGGGTGGACAGCCAGTTGTTCCACCCGGCCAGACGCGACAACGCGCTGCGGGAAAGCTGGGCATTGAACAGTGAGCAAACTGCCGTGCTCTACGTAGGCAGACTTGCGCAGGAGAAGAACCTGGGATTGCTCAAACGTTGCTTTGAGACGTTGCAGGACACTTATCCCCAGCGTCAGATGAAGCTGATCATCGTCGGCGATGGCCCGCAACGGGCGATGATGGAAAAGGAACTGCCGGAAGCGATTTTTTGCGGCACCTTGCGAGGCGAGGAACTGGCGCGGCATTACGCGTCAGGCGATGTGTTCCTGTTCCCCAGCCTGACCGAAACCTTCGGCAACGTGGTGTTGGAGGCGATGGCCTCGGGCTTGGGTGTGGTGGCCTACGATCAGGCGGCTGCGACCCAGCATATTCGCCATGGCTACAACGGTGTGCTGGCGATGCCGGGAGATGAGAATGCGTTTTGTGAGGCCGCTAACTGGTTACTGGAGGACGCAGAAAGCTTGCGCCGCATGCGCCTGAATGCCCGTCAGCATGCGAGCCGCCAGGGTTGGCCGGCGATTATCGAACAGTTTGAGCGCCAACTGCGCGGGGTATGCAAGGACGGGCCCCCAGTGCCCGCCCTGTCGCCGCTTACACCAGGGTCGTCAACGCCTCACGACTGAATGGCAGGATATCGCTCTCCCGGCCTTCGCGCACTTTCACGGCCCAATCCGGATCAACCAGCAGTGCGCGGCCCACGGCGACCAGGTCGAACTCGTCGTTGTTCAGGCGCTCCAGCAGTTTCTCAAGACTGGCCGGTTGCGCGACCTTGTCGGTGTTGACCATGAACTGCAGGAACTCGCCATCCAGGCCCACGCTGCCCACGGTAATGGTCGGCTTACCGGTGAGCTTGCGGGTCCAACCGGCCAGGTTGAGGTTGGAGCCTTCAAACTCCGGTTCCCAGAAGCGACGGGTGGAGCAGTGGAAAATGTCCACACCGGCGTCAGACAACGGCTTGAGGAACTCGCCCAACGCTTCCGGGGTTTGCACCAGGCGAGCGGTGTAGTCCTGCTGTTTCCACTGGGAGAAACGGAAGATGATCGGAAAGTCCGGGCCAACTGCGGCGCGGGTGGCCTCGATCAGCTCGATCGCAAAGCGCGAACGGTTGGCCAGACTGCCACCGTATTCGTCGGTGCGCTGGTTGCTGCCTTCCCAGAAGAACTGGTCCACCAGGTAGCCGTGGGCGCCGTGGATCTCTACACCGTCCATGCCGATGCTCTGGGCATCCCTGGCGGCCTGGGCGAAAGCGTTGATCACTTCTTTGATGTCCTGAGTGGTCATGCCGTGGACGACCACGTTGCCATCCTTGAGTTTTTCCATCGGGCCATAGGCTGGCACGCTGGCATCTGGCTCGGTGCCGATACGACGCACGCTGCCTACGTGCCACAATTGCGGAACGATCTTGCCACCTTCAGCGTGCACCGCGTCGACTACCTTCTTCCAGCCAGCCAGGGCGGCTTCACCGTAGAAATGCGGGACATTGGGGTAGCCGTTTGAGGCTTGATGGCCGACCACCGTACCTTCGGTGATGATCAGGCCCACGCCTGCGGCGGCGCGGCGACGGTAGTACTCGATGACGTTGGAATTAGGGACGCCACCCGGGGAGAACGAGCGGGTCATCGGCGCCATGACCACGCGCGTCGACAGTTGCAATGCACCGAGCTGGAACGGTTTGAACAAGGCTTGGACAGGCATGGGAGCACTCCACGGGAGACTTAGTTTATGACGCAGATAATATGGGGAGTGCGCAGCGCTGAGTAGCACTATTGATCCGAGTGATTAAGGGGTATGAAAGCAGTCAGTAGCTACACGCTTGAAGCTGCAAGAAGAGCGCTGGCGCTTATTCTTGCGGCTTCAACTTGAGACTTGAAGCTACACCGGAAGGGGTTCAGCTCAGGGCTTTTTCGATGGCCTGGACGATCGTCGGATCATCCGGCGCTGTACGCGGCGAAAAGCGCGCGAGCACCCGGCCGTCTTTACCCAGCAGGAATTTTTCGAAATTCCACGTGATATCCCCGGGGAACTCGGCGCCCTCACCTGCCAGCAAGCGGTACAGTTGATGCCGATCAGGGCCGTTGACCTCGAGCTTGCTGCCCAGCGGGAACGTTACCCCGTAGTTGAGGCTGCAGAACGCCTGGATCTCTTCCTCAGTACCCGGCTCCTGGCCGGCAAACTGATTGCACGGCAAGCCAAGTACGGTAAAACCCTGGTCCTTGTACTGCTGGTAGAGTTTTTCCAACGCGGCGTATTGCGGGGTCAAACCACATTTGGAGGCCACGTTGACCACCAACACCACTTGCCCCTTTAAGGGCGCAAGCGGCAGCTCGTGTCCGTCCAACGCTTTGAGTTTCAGGTCGTGGAAAGCACTCATGACGAACTCCAGATATCCCATATTCTTCGCATTGCGGCGCTTCGAGATTACAGCCCGCAAGCCTGCAATCATAGACGCCGATTGCAAAACTCGCCTACGGGTTACTGAGCGGTCGGCCAGGGCAAAATCGGAATCGCCGTCACGGCGTTCTGCGGGCTGCCTTCGATCAGTCGGTCGCTGTACACCAGGTACACCAGGGTATTGCGCTTCTTGTCGAGGAAACGCACCACCTGCATGGTCTTGAACACCAGCGAGGTGCGCTCCTTGAACACTTCGTCGCCATCCTTGAGCTCGCCCTTGAAACGGATCGGCCCTACCTGACGGCAGGCGATCGAGGCTTCGGCGCGGTCTTCAGCCAGGCCCAGGCCGCCTTTGACGCCGCCGGTCTTGGCGCGCGACAGGTAGCACGTCACGCCGTCGACCTTGGGGTCATCAAACGCTTCGACCACGATCCGGTCGTTGGGACCGACAAACTTGAACACCGTCGACACCTGGCCGACTTCCTCGGCGGACGCCAGCAGCGGCATGGCCAACAGCAGGCCGAGCATTCCCTTCATTAAACGCATCGTGTATTCCTTTGGTTAGACCAGGATCAGGTTGTCGCGGTGCACCAGTTCAGGTTCCGCCATGTAACCCAATAGTCCGACAATCGCATCAGAGGATTGTCCAATGATTTTCTGCGCTTCAAGGGCGCTGTAGTTGGCCAGGCCACGGGCAATTTCACGACCGTCCGGCGCAACGCAGACCACCATCTCGCCACGGCGGAAGCTGCCCTGCACCAATTTGACGCCCACCGGCAGCAGGCTCTTGTTGCCTTGGGACAACGCTGATACGGCCCCCTCGTCCAGCACCAGCGTGCCTCGGGTTTGCAGGTGACCGGCCAGCCACTGTTTGCGCGCCGCCAGCATGCCGCGTTCCGGCGACAACAGGGTGCCGATGCGCTCACCGGCCTTGAGGCGGTCCAGCACGCGCTCCAGGCGCCCGCCGACGATGATGGTGTGCGCGCCGGAACGTGCGGCCAGGCGTGCGGCACGCAGTTTGGTCTGCATGCCGCCACGGCCCAGGGCGCCGCCGACACTGCCGGCCACGGCGTCCAGCGCCGGGTCATCGGCGCGCGCTTCGTAGATAAGCTGGGCGTCAGGGTTATTGCGCGGGTCGGCGTCGAACATGCCGTCGCGGTCGGTAAGAATGACCAGCAGGTCGGCTTCCACCAGGTTGGCTACCAGGGCGGCCAGGGTGTCGTTGTCGCCGAAGCGGATTTCGTCGGTGACCACCGTGTCGTTTTCGTTGATGACCGGGATGACCTTGAGCTCCACCAGCGCACGCAGGGTGCTGCGGGCGTTGAGGTAGCGCTTGCGGTCGGACAGGTCGTCGTGGGTCAGCAGGATCTGCGCCGTGTGGCGACCGTACTCGGCAAAGCTGGACTCCCAGGCTTGCACCAGACCCATCTGGCCGATGGCGGCGGCGGCTTGCAGCTCGTGCATCGCGCTGGGTCGCGCGGTCCAGCCGAGGCGGCTCATCCCGGCAGCAACGGCCCCGGACGACACCAGCACCAACTCGACGCCTGCTTCATGCAAGGCCACCATCTGCTCGACCCAGACGCTCATGGCTGCGCGATCCAGACCTTTGCCATCCGCCGTCAGCAGCGCACTTCCGATCTTTACGACCCAGCGCTGCGCACCTGTCACTTTGCTCCGCATCATCTTCAACCCTAGAGTGATGGCTGCGCGACCCAGCGCCGCCCATAACGTTATACCCAGATACTAAAACGCCGCTCTAAAAGGAGCGGCGTTCAAGTTTATCGCAACAGATCAGTCGCGCACGTAAATGATTTCCGGACCGTCGTCATCATCCACGTCTTCTTCGTCCCAATCATCGTCGCCGATGTCATGGACCGACTTCACGCCGCTGCGGCGCAGGGCACGCTGGTCGTCCAGGGCTTGCAACTGGGCACGGGCTTCGTCTTCGATCTGCTGATCGAGTTCAGCCAGTTCGGCCTTGAACACCGGGTCGGCCGCAAGGCGGTCGGCACGGTCTTCGAGGTAGCGCATGATGTCGCGGGTCAGGCGCTCGGTGCCTTCTTTGGCGATAGCCGAGATCACGTAGACCGGGCCAGTCCATTCCAGGCGGTCAACGATTTCCTTGACGCGCTCTTCGTGCTCTTCTTCGAGGATCTGGTCGCACTTGTTCAGCACCAACCAGCGATCACGCTCGGCCAGGGCCGGGCTGAACTTGGTCAGTTCGCTGACGATCACTTCGGCGGCGTCCGGTGCACTGGTGTCATCCAGCGGCGCCATGTCGACGAGGTGCAGCAGCAAACGGGTACGCGACAAGTGCTTGAGGAAGCGAATCCCCAGGCCAGCACCGTCGGAAGCACCTTCGATCAGGCCAGGAATGTCGGCGACCACGAAGCTTTTCCAACGGTCGACACTGACCACGCCCAGGTTAGGTACCAGGGTGGTGAACGGGTAGTCGGCGACCTTCGGCTTGGCGGCCGATACTGAGCGAATGAAGGTACTTTTACCGGCATTTGGCAGGCCCAACAGACCTACGTCGGCGAGGACTTTCATTTCCAGTTTTAGGTCACGCTGCTCGCCCGGCTTGCCTGGCGTGGTCTGGCGTGGCGCGCGGTTGGTACTGGACTTGAATCGGGTGTTACCCAGACCGTGCCAGCCGCCCTGCACAACCATCAGCTTCTGGCCGGCCTTGGTCAGGTCGCCAATCACTTCCTGGGTGGCCGAGTCGATGATCGTGGTGCCAACCGGTACGCGCAGTACCAGGTCTTCGCCTTTTTTACCGGTGCAGTCGGTGCTGCCGCCGTTGGAGCCACGCTCGGCATCAAAGTGCCGGGTGTAACGGTAGTCGACCAGGGTGTTGAGGTTTTCGTCGGCCATCATGTAGATGGAACCGCCGTCACCGCCATCACCGCCGTTAGGGCCACCGTTTTCGATGAATTTTTCGCGACGGAAACTCATGCAACCGTTACCGCCGTCGCCTGCTTTTACTCGGATAGAAACTTCATCAACGAACTTCATAACAAAACGCCTCTCGCCGCACGGACGAGCTTAAGAAACCAAGACATAAGACTCTTGCAAAAATGAGCGCAGCGACCTCAATCAACGACCGCACATCCCGCGCCTGAGCCCATTACAAACAGCTTTGCAAGAGACTCACCCCACAAACGAAAAAGCCCCGTCGCGAGACAGGGCTTTTCCAGCGATCTCGCAGTTAAGCTGCGACAACGCTCACGTAACGGCGGTTGAACGCGCCTTTTACTTCAAACTTGATCACGCCTTCGATTTTAGCGAAGAGGGTGTGATCTTTACCCATGCCAACACCGTAACCGGCGTGGAATTGGGTGCCGCGCTGACGCACGATGATGTTGCCCGGAATGATTTTCTGGCCGCCATACATCTTAACGCCAAGGCGTTTGGCTTCTGAGTCGCGACCGTTACGGGTACTACCACCAGCTTTTTTGTGTGCCATGAGTCAATTCTCCTAGTGAGGAATTAGGCTGAAATTAAGCCTGAATACCGGTGATTTTGATCTCGGTGTACCACTGGCGGTGGCCCATACGTTTCATGTGGTGCTTACGACGACGGAACTTGATGATGCGGACTTTATCGTGACGACCTTGGGAGATCACTTCAGCCACAACGGTAGCGCCAGCAACAACTGGAGCGCCGATGTTCACGTCATCGCCATTGGCGACCAACAGAACGCGATCAAAAGTAACGGATTCGCCGGTAGCGATTTCCAGTTTTTCGATCTTCAGGTATTCACCTGGGGCGACTTTGTATTGCTTGCCACCAGTAACAATTACTGCGTACGACATGGTATTTCTCCGATAATCCTGCTCACCCAGCGCTTTATAAGAAGAGGTATTGGCTGGCATGGCTGCATGGGATGGACGTCCCGAATGCAATTGCGTAAGGCAGGTGCTGCCCAGGAAGTTCAGGGTGCGCGATTGTACGCAAGGCTTTGACGCGTTGCAAGTGGCCGTCTATCGCGCCTTGACACCCGGGGGCCTGGGTCCTAGCATGCCGCGCAACCCTTCTGGAGCGACTGTCGCTGATGCAACCCCAAGCTTTCTACCGCGCGGTCGCGGACGATTTTAGCGCCGTCGACGGCATCATCAAGAAGCAGCTGACTTCTAAAGTGCCGCTGGTCTCCAAAATTGGCGACTATATTACGTCGGCGGGCGGTAAACGCCTGCGTCCTTTATTAGTGTTGCTGTGCGGCAAGGCCCTGGGTCGCGAAGGCGATGACCTGCGCCTGCTGGCGGCCACTATCGAGTTCCTGCACACCGCCACCCTGCTGCATGACGACGTGGTCGACATGTCCGGCATGCGCCGTGGCCGCGAGACCGCCAATGCCATGTGGGGCAATGCGCCTAGCGTACTGGTGGGCGACTTCCTGTACTCGCGCTCGTTTGAAATGATGGTTGAACTTGGCTCGATGCCGGTGATGAAAATTCTTTCACAGGCCACGCGCATCATCGCCGAGGGCGAAGTGCTGCAACTGTCGAAGGTCCGGGACGCCAGCACCACCGAAGAAACCTACATGGAAGTGATTCGCGGCAAAACCGCGATGCTCTTCGAAGCCTCCACACACAGCGCCGCTGCACTGTGTGGCGCGACGGCCGAACAGTCCGAAGCCCTGCGCACGTTTGGCGACCACCTGGGCGTAGCCTTCCAACTGGTGGACGACCTGCTCGACTACCTTGGCGACGCAGAGACCTTGGGCAAGAACGTCGGCGACGACCTGGCCGAAGGCAAGCCGACCTTGCCGCTGATCTACACCATGCGCGAAGGCACGCCGGAACAGGCCGCCTTGGTGCGCAAGGCGATCCAGAAAGGCGGGATCGAAGACCTGGAGGCCATCCGTGCCGCCGTCGAGGCGTCAGGCTCGCTGGCGTACACCGCGCAGTTGGCGCGTGATTATGTCGCCCGTGCGATCAAGTGCCTGGACGCCCTGCCGGCCAGTGAATACCGGGACGCCCTGGTTGAGCTGAGTGAGTTTGCGGTCGCACGTACGCACTGATACTGCCCGGTTTCATGTGGGAGCTGGCTTGCCAGCGATGACTTTAGTGAGTTCACTGCCGCTATCGCAGGCAAGCCAGCTCCCACAGAGTTCTGCGGCGCCCCAACCTTGCGATAAACCCTATATAATGTGCGACTTTTAGCCATCCTGACTTTTAAGGAGCTTTAGTGAGCACGTTGCCACCCTGCCCGAAATGCAACTCCGAATACACCTACGAAGACGGCACCCAGCTGATCTGCCCGGAATGCGCCCATGAGTGGTCCGCCAATGGCGAGGCCGAAGCGGCCAGCGACGAAACCGTGAAGAAAGACTCCGTCGGCAATGTGCTGCAGGACGGCGACACCATCACCGTGATCAAGGACCTCAAGGTCAAGGGCACCTCCCTAGTGGTCAAGGTCGGCACCAAGGTCAAGAACATCCGCCTGTGCGACGGCGACCACGATATCGATTGCAAGATCGACGGTATCGGCCCGATGAAGCTCAAGTCCGAGTTCGTGCGCAAAGTCTGAATATGCTACCTCCATCCCGCGCCCGCCGCGGGATGGCGTTTCGCCCTCTACGTTGAGCCTACGCAATATCCACACAGAAAAAACCAGAAACCGCCAATAGTCACTTGCTATTCTACGAATAAGAATTATTCTCATTGAAACCCATCAAGGAGATGCGACCCATGACTTATTTGATAGATGCCTGGCTGGACCGCCCACACCCTTACCTGCGGATCCTGCATCGGGAAACCGGCGAAGTCTGTGCGGTACTGGAAGAAGAAGCCCTGAATGAACTGCAGGATCAGGGTGACCTGGACGTCAACGGGCTGAGTTCAAGTGAACCTGGCGTGTTGAAGGAAGTGGTGCGCAATCTGTTTCTGTTCTGCTATGCCCGAGCGTTGCGCCCGGCCACGGAGCTCAATGGCAAGTTTCATCCATGAGCGACACTACAAGCCATGAATGCACCGGCCTGATGTGGGAGTCGGCGGTTCGACTTGCCCACGATGCAGACGACTCGGTCAACCTTGCTACCGAGGTGATGCTATCGCAGGCAAGCCAGCTCCCACATCAAGCTGGCGTCAATGCTACCCAGTCTTACAGAACGTCGAGCAGTTCGACGTCGAACACCAGAACGCTGTGCGGCGGGATGCTGCCAACGCCTTGAGCGCCGTAAGCCAGTTCGCTCGGCACATACAGACGCCATTTACTGCCGGCATTCATCAATTGCAGGGCTTCGGTCCAACCGGCGATCACGCCGCCAACCGGGAATTCTGCAGGCTGGCCGCGCTCATAGGAGCTGTCGAACACAGTGCCGTCGATCAGGGTGCCGTGGTAGTGAGTACGCACTTGGTCTTCACGGGTTGGCTTGGCGCCATCACCTGCGGTCAGCACTTCGAATTGCAGGCCGGAAGCCAGGGTGGTGATGCCATC
Organism: Pseudomonas sp. RA_15y_Pfl1_P11; assembly: GCF_963970975.1. NCBI lineage: Bacteria > Pseudomonadati > Pseudomonadota > Gammaproteobacteria > Pseudomonadales > Pseudomonadaceae > Pseudomonas > Pseudomonas sp. RA_15y_Pfl1_P11. The sequence continues at coordinate 51,206 of NZ_CAXAOY010000023.1, read as the reverse complement.
ACGCTTGGCGTTTTCAGCCAGGAACGCCAGGCCGGCGCCCGCTGCGGCTTCAGCCTTGGCAGCCGCTTCGGCTTGCATGATTTCGCGGATCACTTTGAAGCTGGCGGCCATCTGCTCTTGGTCCACACGGCTTGGCTTGCCGGCGAAGGCGTCGGTCAGGCCGGCCAGGATCGCGTCAAGGCTCACGCCCGGCGGCGGGTTGTCGCGCAGTTGGTCACCCAACTGACGGCCAATACCGTAGCTGACGCGGGTTTCGTCGGTGGACAGATTAACTTCGGACATGAAGAGGCTCCGCTGTAGGAAGACACCGAAAAAGCTGCATGAGCGCTGCGCTTCCCGTGCCATCCAGAACTAAAAGGGCCAGCAGACTAGCACAGAAAACCTGCCCCTGATGAGCCCCACCCCTGCCCCTAGCTATCTACCGCTGCGCCGCCCGGGCGTTACCTCATGCTGAGGATTCATTCCATCATCATGGGGACTGTGCCGATGAGCACCCAGACCGAACCCACCCTCGAGCAGCTCGAGACCCAACTGCTCGAGATCGACCCGACACTGCGCGGCCAGACGCTGCGCCCCGTCCAATTGCCGCACACGCTCCAAGCGCTGGAAAAAGTGAACGCCACGCTCAAGCAAGCCAACGCGGCTTTCTTCACCCAGGCCCGCGCGCTCTACAAAGGCCTTGCCGAAGACGACACCTCGCTCGCGCGCTTGAAAACCAATCTAGACCAGCAACTGCAAACCCTGGATGAAACCAGCCGCGTGGAAGGCCAGGGCCGCAAGGCCTACATGATCTATACCGCCGGCAGCACCGCGCTGGAACAGGAAGCGAGCCTCAACGCCAAGGATTACCTGCTCACACCGTCCGACCAGCGCATGGTGGAAGACTGCTCCCGCGGCCCGGCGTTTCGTCCAGGCATGTATGCCCTGACGTTCACCTATCAGGAACAGACCGTGGCCTTTGCCGGCGCCTTCGTGCTCACGCGCCAGGCCAGCCCCGTGGTGAACGACTTGACCTGCGGCGAGCCGGTCGGTCCGGTACTGCTATTCACGCCATCCCGTGGCCTGGAACCCTTCGACTCGTTGCACGACCTCGACCAGGGCCTGCTGACAATCATGGCAACCGCCACCGACCGGGACGCGCTCACTCGCCACCTGCCTGTGGCTTATCAACACGTGCACAGCGCCGGTATCTGGCCCCTGGAACTGCAACCGATCACCGGCCAGCCGCTGTTCGAATTCAGCTACCAGGCGCTGCTGAACAAACGCAGCCTCGACATCGAAGCCGCCCTGGCGAACCAAACGCCTGCCACGCGGGGTCCATTGCTGGACGCCGCCATTCAGGCGGCGCTGCCCGACCTCAGCGAACGCCTTGAATTTCGCGCCCAACGCCTGTTGGAACAAGCCCTCTACAACCGTTTGCCCGCCTGGTACCGCAATGCCGCAGCGACTGACCAACACGCGTTAATCGCGAAACTGGCGAACTACAATCAGGCTCGCCAGTCATTCCTCGACCTGTTCGGCCCTGCCGCCACACCACAGGCCCTGGCGCACTACCAACTGGTAGAGCGGCTGGCAGACGACATGGATATCCACGACCTCGATCCGCACCAACTGCACATCACCACCCAGCGCAAGGTCTCCCTCGTCGGCGACTATGCACAACGCCATGACCTGGTGGCGTTGGCATTGGCAGGCCTGCACACCGACGACGGGTTGCCTGGCTCCGACTTCCTGCATCGCAGCCAACTCACCTACGCCGACGCGCCGTTGCAGGGTGATCATGCCCAACTGACTCCGCAAGCTTTGTCCCTCCTGTTACAACACCTGCATCCGCGCCTGGACTTCGCCGCCGAGCAAAAAAGCATGCTCGGTACGCCTGAAATCAAACAGGCGACTAGGGCGCTGCTCGATCAACGCCTGCTCACGCTGGCGACCCTCGCCAGGCTCCAGGGCCATCTGGACACGGCCGACTACCGGCGCTTCGAACAACTGCGCGCCAATCTTCATCCGCACCTGCGGGCGCAACCGGTGCTGGTACATGGCGCGCAACTCAAGGACCTGTGGCTACTGCGCGACGAAGCTGCCAGCGGCCAGGTCAAGCGCCTGCTGCTATGCACTCCCGAAGCCCCGCGCGCTCGGCAGTTCATGGCCTTCGACAGCCTGCGGGAATGCCAGACCCACATCATCGGCTGGGCGGATGAAGCGTCCGGGGCGATGCGTGACTATGTGATCCAGCAAGTCCCCGTGCGCTTTCGTCCCAAGATGACGACCTTTATGAACAACCTGAGCTTTAAGCCAGGGGACGACGAGTATCAGGAAGTCACCTTCGGCCCGGCGTGTAACCATGCCGACTGCCTGGACGCGATGGTCGCCCATTGGCTCGAATCCCAGGCGCTGGACGATTACCAACACAGCAGCCCACCCTGGTATCGAGCAGCGTCGGCAGCCAACCGAATCAAACTCACCAGCCTGGCCGAGGATACCCAGGGCGCACAGCGCACCTACGATGCCCGGCCGGATTCGGAGGCGCGTCTGCCGACCTTTGAGGCGTATGTGCATGAGCACGCCAAAGCCAGCCTCAATCGGCTGTTGGGGCGTCAGCAGAATGATGTCGATCCAGACACGGTTTTCGTCTACTCGCCCAAGCCGTTGCTGGGGCCGAAAACCGAAATGCCCTACACCCAGTTGTACCGCGACGGTTACGAAGACGGCGTGGGGTTCCTCGACGAAAAGTTCTCCGCCAGCGCCACTTTCCGCGGCCCCGCTGGCGTGGACCTGAGCCGGCTGACCGCGCAGAACGTGGCTCGCTCAGTGACCGGGGTGTGGATCGGCCAGCGCTACACCGAGCGGGTCCGCCTGCAACTGCAAACCGAAAGCCCAGGGTATGACGACCGGCGCAACGCCATCCTGAAGATCAACCAATTGCAGATGAAAAGCGCCGCCCTCGAGTCCCGCCTCCAAGGCCACATCGCCAGTGCCGACCTGGCCTGGCTGGAGCGAGGCATCGATGGCCTGGGCGACAAGGCCGTCAGCCAACGCAACAGCTACCGCGTGTACCGTTTGTTCATCGACGGTGAATGGGCGATCGGCAACTACCTGCTCAGTCACGCCGACAACCCCACGCTGCTCTATACCCCGAATGCTCCGGATGGCATCAGTTTTCGCGAGGCCAGGCTGTTCAACTATCTGCTCAAGCAGGTCGACGGCATGCCGGCCTACTTCTGTGGACGCGTGCCGACACAGTCCCGATCGCGGGTCAGCGGATTTCTGGAGAGCGTGCGCAAAGGCCTGCCCAGTGATATCAACCGCACTACGCCAAGCCCGGCCCGCTATGACGCGATCGCCCACGCGGCCCCCCTGGCCGATCTGCGCCATGAGTTCTACAACATGGCGCTGCAACGCAAGATCGATGAGGTCAACGCCACCACCGTCAACCGCATGCAGAAAATCACCGGCATTCTCTGGACCTGCGTGGAATGGCTCACCGCCGTCGCCACGATCCCATTCCCGCCCCTGAGCCTGAGCCTGGGCGGCCTACTGGCATTCAAGGACGCCATGCTGGCGCTCAACGCCTATCAGCAGCGCGATAAAGCCCTGGCGCTGCAGCACTTTCTCGGTTACTTGCTTAACAGCGGCGGTGCCTTGCTGTTTGATTACCGCCAGGTTCTGAAGGGGACGTTCAATTTGCTGTCGCCCCTGCGTCCGTTGATTCCCGCCAGCAAGCAGGCCCTGAAAATCGCTGCACTCAAGCCACTCAAAAGCACCGTGCCACCCGGCCTGCAACCCGTGCTGTTTGATGGCCAGTCACTGTGGGCCGCGCAACAATCCGATGCGCTGGGCCGGCATCTGCTCTATCGCCTTGACGCGCGAACGGGCGACTATCGTTCAACGGCACGCCTGGTCAATCAGGACGCCAGCGGCAACTGGACGCGTTCCGGCCTGACGGGAGGTGGTAAGACGAAATACGAAAAGCTGGCGGAGGGCGTCGATAACCCCTTGGCCCCGTATGAGATTGCTCCCGATCAGAGCAAGAATTTCAGGGCTGTACTGGCGCCCGACTTCCTTAAGGAGCAGAGCGATTGGGGCGCCGGCCTGGCCGATGCGTCCCGCACACAGGCCAGCGCAGCGCTGGCCCCGCTCAGAGAAACGTACCCCGCGCAGGTATTACGCCTGACTGAAGATGCCAACCAGTTCTTCCAGACCCCAGGACCGCGTCCTGCCCGGACCGCCGCGCCGGCACTGGCCCCCGACGCCTCCCACGCGGGCATTTTGCAAACCCTGTTCGCGCCCACCAAACGCTTGATCATCGGGGCCCAACACAACGCCATCGCCAGCAAGCAATTGCTCATCGAGCACATGCCGGCGCTGGCCAAGCAAGGCTTGAAGCGCCTGTATCTCGAAAACCTGCCGGCGGATATTTTGCGCAGCAAACTGCAGGTGCTGAACAAGCAGGCCAAGGGCGATATCGCACGCGCACTGAAGCAGGTGGAAGACCACCTGGCCGAGGTCGACAGCGCGCTCGGACTGCACCGCGACGCCCCCTTCACTTACCGCAAACTGATGCTTGCCGCCCACCGGCACACTATCGCGGTGGAGGCGTTGGATGGCTCTGCCTCCTACCATCTGGAACACGTACTCGCGTTGGGGGACGGCGAGCGTTTTATCCCTCGCGCCAGCACCTTGAGAAACTTCTATTCCCACAAAATCCTGGAACGCGATGCCGCAGACGGTTGGATCGCTTTGGTCGAACAAAATCGCCTAGGCACCTATGATCAGATACCGGGCCTGGCCGACCTGCAAAATGCGCTGGCCTTACGGGTCGAGGAGGTACCGCCAGGCGGGGTGAACGGTATCTGGCCCGACGTCAGCGGTGCCGCCCAATCCCGAGGGGATTACAGGCTCGCCATGACGACAGCCCCCCGTGTGCTGCCATCACCCGGCTCGTCACGGGTTGTGCAGGCGGCGGCGGTGTCATCGCATTTCGACACGTTCGACCTCCCTGCGACACTTCACGAGGACATCACGCAACTGGCCAGCGAGCACCGCGGCCTCGACACGCGCTACGCCTCGCAGCACCGGTCGAAGACGCAACAGGCCGCTATCCAGAGCTTTATCGATCAGCGAGAACAGCTTCATCGGCAAGCCAGCCGTTTCGTTGCCGATTACACCTTCACGAAACGCCCGTCATTGACGCTTCTGGCCACGGCAACCACAGAAGTGGCGTTTCTGGAGCGCCTTTATCAGTCAAGGCTCGGGCTGGTGATTGGCGAAGTGCATTCGGCCGTATCACCTAAGCAGTTTCTAATCAAACACATGAAATGGCTGAAAAAACAGGGGGTCCGGACCCTCTATGTGGAACACCTGCTGACGGACTTGCATCAGGCACAGTTGGACGCTTTCCACAGCGGTTTGAAAATGCCCGAGCGCTTGCAACGTTATGTAAAGCGGCAAGACCTCGGCCATATGTGGAACTACAGCGGGCCCCATACCTACATCGGTGTGCTGAGCGCGGCCAATAAATACGGGATCCGCGTGCGAGCGCTTGATTGCACCGCCAGCTACCACACCAAGGGCATCGGCGGCGCCAACGTTCGGCCTACGCTGTTCAGCTATTTCGCCAACGAAGTGATCAAGGCCGACCAGGCGGCGCAAGGTGCGCATAAATGGGTGGCGCTGATGGGCACGGCCCACACCGACACCCATTACCTGGTACCGGGGATTGCGCAATTGCAGAACGCCGTCAGCCTGCATATTCACGATGTAGCCCCAAGCCTCGCAAAGCCGTTGCACGTCGGCGCCTGGGAAACGGCTGACGATGCCGGCGGAATAGCCTTGCGCAGCGACTTCAAACTGACCGTCGGCGTGCCGGGCCGAGCGCTCCCGGCGCCCGTAGCACTACCTGATCGGAGCAAACTCAAGCAGGCCGGTGAGTTCCTGATTGAGCGGCGTTCGTCGACTGAAATCAACCTGGTGCATCGTTCCAGAAACGATGAAATCGTGACCACCGCCATTCAAATCGACGAGCGCGGACGCTACTTCATCAATCGATGGGACCGACTCAACGAACAGCGCTTCCTGCACCTGTCGCAATTGATCGAGGCGCTCAAGAGCCATCCGCCCCTGGGCATTGGGCCGGGCCTGCGACCGGTGACCTGACTCACACCTGAAGGCCCCGCCCATTGCCAGGGTGGGACCGTTTGGTCATTCGGGCAACAAAAGTATTTCAGGTTCACGCATTGCCGCCGATACAGGCCTACATAACTCAGCTGGCCCCAACAACAACACCGTCCAGCACACCGAAATCATTCTTGCGGAGTATCGATGAACAGCTGGTTCGGCAACATCAGCGTCAACCTCAAACTCGGCCTGGGCTTTGGCCTGGTGCTGGTTCTCACCTCAATCCTGGCGCTCACCGGCTGGACCAGCCTGGGCGGCTTGATCGACCGCAGCAACTGGATGAGCGACATCACCCAGCTCAACGCCTCCCTGACCAAACTGCGAATCGTGCGCCTGCAGTACATGCTCGCCAACGGCGACGAAGCCGTGGCGCAGAACGTACAGACGAGCCTGGATACCTTCGCTGCCCAGCAGCAGAAACTGCTGGACAGCTTCAAGAGCCCGGCAAACCTCAAGCTGCTCAACGAGCAGAAATCCATCATCACCGCTTACCAGCAATCGCTGAACAAAATGCGCGAGGCTTACCGTAACGGCAACGCCTCGCGCCAGGTAATGGGCGACAAGGCTGATATCGCCAATGCTCAGATCGACGCGCTGGAAGCCAGCGTTAAACAGATGCCCGACAGTTCGGAGTACCTTGCACAATTCCAGGCAGTGACCGACGCGAAGATGCAATTCCAATTGGCCCGCTACGAAGTGCGTGGCTACACCGCCAACGTCAGTCCGGAGACCGAAGCCCGCGCCGCAGCGCAAATCGAGAATGCCATTGCAGGCTTGAAAGGCCTGAACACTGCCTTTGGCACCCGCCAGCAAAGCGCGTTGACCGCATTGGAAACAGCCTTGGGTGCCTATCGCAGCGCCGTGCAGAACTACAAGGCCGCCAACGCCAACATCGTATCCGCCCGTGCCGAGATGACCACCCAGGGCGCCGACATCGTCACGATCAGCGACAAGCTGTACGAGATCCAGCTGACCCGTCGCGACGCCGAAAGCACCCAGGCGCGCAGCCTGCAGTTGATCAGCACACTGCTGGCGCTGCTGGTGGGCGTTATCGCCGCATGGGTCATCACTCGCCAGATCACTCGCCCCATCCAGGACACCCTGGCCGTGGTGGAACGCATTGCCTCCGGCGACCTGAGCCACACCATCCAAGTGACCCGCCGCGATGAACTGGGTGTGCTGCAACAAGGCATCCAGCGCATGGGCACCACCCTGCGCGAGTTGATCAGTGGTATTCGCGACGGCGTAACCCAGATCGCCAGCGCCGCCGAGGAACTGTCGGCCGTGACCGAGCAGACCAGCGCCGGTGTGAACAGCCAGAAGATCGAAACCGATCAGGTCGCTACGGCGATGCACGAAATGACCGCCACCGTGCAGGAAGTTGCGCGCAACGCCGAGCAAGCTTCCCTGGCCGCGGCCGAGGCCGACGGCCAAGCCCGCGCCGGCGACAAAGTGGTCGCCGAGGCCATTGCCCAGATCGAGCGCCTCGCCGCCGAAGTGGCGCGTTCCACCGACGCCATGGCGCACCTGCAACAAGAGAGCAACAAGATTGGCAGCGTGATGGACGTGATCAAGGCCGTGGCCGAACAGACCAACCTGCTGGCCCTCAACGCGGCGATTGAAGCGGCGCGTGCCGGTGAAGCCGGTCGTGGGTTTGCCGTGGTAGCCGATGAAGTGCGCGGCCTGGCCCAGCGCACCCAGAAATCCACTGAAGAAATCGAAGGCCTGGTTGCCGGTTTGCAGAACGGTACTCAGCAAGTCGCCTCAGTGATGAACAACAGCCGCAGCCTCACCGACAGCAGCGTCGAGCTGACACGCAAGGCTGGCGTGTCCCTGGAAAACATCACCCGGACGGTGTCGAACATCCAGTCGATGAACCAGCAGATCGCTGCCGCCGCCGAACAGCAAAGCGCCGTGGCCGAAGAGATCAGCCGCAGCATCGTGAATGTGCGTGATGTCTCGGAGCAGACGGCGACGGCGAGTGATGAGACGGCCAAGTCGAGTGTGGAACTGGCGCGGTTGGGTAGCCAGTTGCAGCAGATGGTCAGCCACTTCCGGGTTTAAGAAACCAAAAAGCCGCCTCGGCCTACACCGAAGCGGCTCCCCTTCTCAGACCTTAACGGTCATCAAAACTGTCCCGCAGGAACTTCCATACGTGATAAGCACGCAGGCAGTTCACTACGAGGTTCCATGTACGTCGTGCAAACTTAAACATACTCGGCCCTCCGTAAGTTGGGCCTTACCTCCAGCGCACTTACCGGAACACGTGAGCCTTAGGATGCGGGTCATAGCTTCCAATGAAGTCGCAACCCCAGCCACTAACTGGGATTGCAATAAAAAACCGCCCTACTAAGGCGGTTTTTTATTGCCTGCGATTTCCCCCTCAGCCCTCGCTCTCCTCGACAAACACCACCCGATTCCCAAACGGATCCTTGATGCTCATCTCGCGCGAGCCCCAAGGCGTGTCCTCAACTTCAGGCTTGGCATACCGGTAATCCTTGCCCGCCAATTGCTGCTGATACGCATCCACTCCCTGCGCCTGAATACGCACTGCCGAGCCCGGCGAGGCGTCGCCATGATGCTCAGTCAAATGCAGCACGCACTCACCCAGCGACACCTGTAGGTACAACGGATAATTCGCCTCGAAACGGTGTTGCCAATCTACCTTGAACCCCAGGAAGTCGACGTAGAATTCCAACGCCTTGGCCTCGTCGAAAATTCGCACTATGGGGGTAACTTTTCCTAAGTGCATGTATCCGCCTCCGTGTCTGAAAACCAAAACTATAGAGGGTTTCCCGTGTTGAATGACAGATCGCAATCGCAGGCAAGCCTGCGATGAACGATAACCCGGTCTATCCACCCGCCACGAATCCACGGCGCAAATCCCCACTGCGCGCCAGGAAGCGCCCTGCGCGCCGGCCATTCGCGCGCCCATTGCTGTAGCTCAACGCGCCGTTGACCCACACACCATCGATGCCTTCCGCCGCCCGCTGCGGTGCTTTGAAATCCGCCACATCGCGCACGCGCAGCGGATCGAACAACACCAGGTCGGCCCAGTGCCCTTCACGGATTTCACCGCGCTCGGCCAAACCAAAACGCGCCGCCGACAAGCCGGTCATTTTGTGCACCGCCGTGTGCAGCGCAAACAACCCGACATCCCGGCTGAAATGCCCCAATACCCGTGGAAACGCCCCCCACAAACGCGGATGTGGAAACGGGTCTTCCGGCAGCCCATCCGACCCGACCATCGACAATGGATGCGCCAGGATCTTGCGCACATCGTCTTCATCCATCCCGTAATACACAGCCCCTGCCGGTTGCAGGCGACGCGCTGCATCCATCAACGAAACGTCCCACTCGGCGGCGATGTCCTGCAAGTCGCGCCCGCCCAACTCCGGGTGCGGTGTCGACCAGGTGATGGTGATCCGAAACGCGTCAGTCACCTGCTTGAGGTCCAGGGTCGAAGAACTCGCCGCATAGGGATAACAATCACACCCCACTGGATGGGTTTTAGCAGCCGCTTCCAGCGATGCCAGCAGCTGCGGGCTACGCCCCCAATTCCCCGCGCCGGCGCATTTGAGGTGGGAAATAATCACCGGCGCCTTGGCATGCCGGCCAATCAAAAACGCCTCGTCCATCGCCTCCAGCACCGGCTCGAATTCACTGCGCAAATGGGTGGTGTACACCGCGCCAAACGCGGTGAGTTCTTCACTCAGTTGCAGCACTTCATCAGTCTCGGCATTGAACGCACTGGCATAGGCCAGGCCTGTGGATAAACCAAGGGCGCCGGCTTCAAGGCTTTCCTGCAACTGCACGCGCATGGCGGTGATTTCATCCAGCGAGGCGCTGCGGTGCAGGTCGTCCATATGGTTGTTGCGTAGCGCCGTATGACCGACCAGTGCGGCAACGTTCACCGCCGGATGCGCCGCGTCCACCGCCGCGCGGTAGTCGGCAAAACGTGGATAAGTGAACGCCTCGCGCGTGCCCAACAAGTTCATCGGGTCCGGCGGATCGCTGCGCAAAACCACCGGCGAGGCGCTGATGCCACAATTGCCGACGATCACCGTGGTCACACCTTGGCTGAGCTTGGGCAGCATTTGCGGATGGCGAATCACCACGGTGTCATCGTGGGTGTGCACGTCGATAAAACCCGGCGCCAGCACGCGCCCCATGGCGTCGATTTCATGCTCGGCCACGGCCGCCGACAAGTCACCGATCGTCTCGATGCGCCCGTCGCGTAACCCTACATCAGCAACGTAGCCGGGCGTATTGCGGCCATCGATGATCAGCGCCTGGCGTATCAACGTGTCGTACTTCATATCAGTCTCCAAGCGGCAGGCTATCGGGGCCGCCGCGGTAATCGTCCAGGGCCAGCTTGATCCGGCGCAGGCGTTCCTGGTTGTCGTCGGGCATAGCCAGCGCCAGCTCGGTGGCGAGCAGGTCGATGGCCAGCAGCATGCCGTAGCGCGCGGCGGTGGGCTTGTAGATAAAACTGGTTTCGGCCGGTTGCAACGGCAGCAGCACATCCGCCAACTGGGCCAAGGGCGAATCGGCCAGGGTGATGGCGACGACACGCGCGTCGTAGTTGCGCGCCAGTTCCACCACGTCCAGTAACTCGGGGGTGAGGCCGGTCAGGGAACACACAATCAATGCATGGTCCGGGCCCAAGGTCGCTGCCGTGACGCGCATCATCAGCGGGTCATGACAAGCCGCAATCGGATAGCCCAGGCGCACCAAGCGCACCTGTAATTCATCACTGCACAGGCTCGACGGGCCGCCCATGCCGAACGCGTGGATCATCCGTGCCTTGCCCAGCAGGCTGACCGCGTCAACGAAACTCGCCTGGTTGAACCCCGACAAGTGCTGACGCAAAGTCGCCTCGATATCACCCAGAATCTGCCGATGAAACGCCGATTGCTCCGGCAACCCCGCCGGGTCCAGGAAGCGGCTGCCGACGCCACTGGCTTGGGCCAATTGCAGGCGCAAGTCGCGCAAATCGCGGCACCCCACACTGCGCGCAAACCGCGACAAGGTCGCCGTGCTGACCTCGGCCCGCTGGGACAACGCTTCCAGGCTGGCCGAAGCGGCAAAGCCCACGTCCTCCAGCATCAGCCTGGCGATACGCCCTTCACCGGCGCTGAAGGAATCCTGGCGGGCGCGGATCTGGTAGAGGATGTCCATGGGGTCTCCGGGTTACAAAATGCAGGACAGACCGTACGTCAGACCAAAGGCGACAAGAGAGATCAATGTCTCCAGCACGGTCCAGGTCTTGAATGTCTGGATCACCGTCATATTGAAGTATTCCTTGATCAGCCAGAAGCCGCCGTCGTTCACGTGGGAAAAGATCACCGAACCCGCGCCGGTGGCCAGCACCAGCAATTCGGGGTGTGGATAACCCAGGCCCATGGCGACCGGCGCCACCACGCCGGAGGCGGTGGTCATAGCGACAGTGGCAGAGCCTGTAGCAATACGCATCAGTGCAGCGAACAGCCACCCCATCACCAGCGGCGACAGATGGAAGGCATGGGCCAACCCGAGGATTTCGTGGGTGACGCCAGCGTCCACAAGGATTCGATTCAACCCGCCGCCCGCCCCCACCAGCAAGGTGATACTGGCGGTCGGCGCCAGGCACTCATTGGTAAACCTGAGGATCGACTCGCGGTTGAAGCCCTGGGCCAGGCCCAAGGTCCAGAAACTGACCAACGTCGCCACCAACAACGCGATCACCGAGTTACCGATAAACAGCAGGAATTGATTAAAGCCCGTGCCCGGGGTGGAAATCACGTTGGCCCAGCCGCCAATCATCATCAACACTACCGGCAACAGGATAGTGCCCATGGTCAGCGCGAAGCTCGGCAGGCGCGTGCGCGGTTCGCGCTCGATGAACTGGCGTTCCAGCGGGTTTTCCGCCGGCAGATGAATACGCGGCACGATGAATTTGGCATAGACCGGGCCGGCAATGATTGCCGTGGGAATGCCGATCAAAATCGCATACAGCACGGTCTGCCCTACCGAGGCGTTGTACGCCAGTACCGCCATCATCGCCGCCGGGTGCGGCGGCACCAGCGCATGCACCACCGACAAACCGGCGACCATCGGCAAGCCGACCATCAGGATCGACACGCCCACGCGCCGCGCTACGGTAAAGGCGATCGGCACCAGCAACACAAAACCGACTTCGAAAAACAGCGGCAGCCCCACCAGGAACGCGATGCACACCATCGCCCAGTGCGCGTTGCGTTCGCCAAACCGGTTGATCAGCGTGCGCGCCACCTGCTCGGCACCGCCAGACTCGGCCATCATCTTGCCCAGCATGGTGCCCAGTGCCACCACCAAAGCTATATGTCCCAGGGTCTTGCCGACGCCCGCCTCGTAGGAGCCCATGATGGTATCCGCCGGCATCCCGGCCATCAGCGCCAGGCCGATGGACACCAGGGTGATGACGATAAACGGGTTGAGCCGGTAACGTGCAATCAGCACGATCAAAGCAATGATAGCGATGGCAGCGTATGCCAATAGCCCGAAGCCCGGTGATGCGGCCATGCGGTACTCCTCGGAAAGGGTCACGTCGAGTGGGTTGTGAAACTCATAAATCATTACCGAAGGGCATTTTCAAATGCTATGAAAGTGATTTTCGCCCACGGGTAAGCGCTGTCGCGTTGGGGTATGCGCGACAGCCGTACATGAAAACTCGGGGGGTGTTCTTACATGAGGTTCAGAAAAGGCTGGAAACTCAGCGCGAGCGCTTGAGTCATAGAATGCACATCCCTTTAAGCTCAGGAATATCGACCATGATTCGCACATCCCTTGCTGCCGGTGCCGTGCTTCTAGCCCTGTGTGGCACTGCTTCAGCCGCCGACAACGCGGCCTGGAAAAAATGCATGGACGGCGCCAACACGACCGTAGAAATGGTCAGTTGCAACGTCAAGGAAGCCAAGGTCCAGGACACGCGCCTGAACAAGGCCTACAAAACCGCCCTCGCCGCCCAGAAAGGCGCGCGCAAGCAACAACTGCAAGACGTGCAGCGCCTGTGGATAAAGTACCGTGACGCCAATTGCGGCTTCGCAGGGTCCGCCACCGGCGGCACCATCGACCAGGTCAACGGTACCGGCTGCATGCTGGACATGACCCAGACCCGCGCCCAGGAACTGGAAACCCTGGTCGGGCCTTGATCACTTACTCATGATGTACCCGGGCGCGCTTGAGCAACTTCTTGCAGCGCTCGGACAAATGCAGCACCCGCAGATGCTTGCCAGCCTTGGTGTAGCGCTCGCGCAGGGTCATCAGTGCAGCAATCGCCGAGTAATCGACAAAGCTCAGGTGGCGGCAATCCAGTGTCACCCGGTCCGGATCATTGGGCGTATCGAATTGATTCAGGAACGGTGTGGTCGAGGCAAAGAACAGCGTGCCGTGCAGGCGATAGAGCTTGCTGCCATCGGCCTCAAGATGTTCATCGGCATACAACTCGCGCGCTTGTTGCCAGGCGAAATTCAACGCTGCGATCACAATGCCGCACAGCACCGCCGTGGCCAGGTCGGTGAACACGGTGATCACCGTCACCGCGATAATCACCAGCACGTCATTGAGCGGCACCTTGTTGATCACGCGCAGCGACGCCCAGGCGAAAGTCTGTTGCGACACCACAAACATCACCCCCACCAGCGCCGCCAGCGGAATCCGCTCGATAAACGGTGACAGAAACAGAATGAACAGCAAGATCATCACCCCGGCAAACACCCCGGAGAAACGCCCGCGCCCGCCGGAGCTGAGATTGATCACGGTTTGCCCGATCATCGCGCAACCGCCCATGCCGCCGAACAGGCCCGAAACCATATTCGCTGCGCCCAGGGCCACGCTTTCGCGGTCGGGGTAGCCACGGGTCTCAGTGATTTCGTCGGTGAGGTTGAGGGTGAGCAGGGTTTCCAACAGCCCAACCATCGCCATCAGGAACGCGTAGGGCGCGATGATGCCGAGGGTTTCCAGGGTCCAGGGGATTTGCGGCAGCGCGAACGTTGGCAGGCCACCGGCGATGTGGGCCATGTCGCCAAGGGTGCGGGTTGGCAGGCCAAGCAGGTAGACCGCCAGGCCGACGCCGAGGATCGCCACCAACGCGGGCGGCACGGCGCGGGTGATGCGCGGCAGCAGGTAGACGATGGCCATGGTCACCAGCACCAGGCCGGCCATCACGTACAGCGGCGTACCGCTGAGCCAGGTTTCACCGCTTTTGAAATGCTCCAACTGTGCCAGGGCGATGATAATCGCCAGGCCGTTGACGAAGCCGAGCATCACCGGGTGCGGCACCATGCGCACCAGCTTGCCCAGGCGCAGCAGGCCGAAGGCAACCATGATTAACCCGCCCAGCAATACCGTGGCCAGCAGATACTCCACGCCGTGTTGCACCACCAACGCAACAATCACGACAGCCATCGAGCCTGCCGCACCGGACACCATGCCGGGTCGACCACCAAACAATGCCGTGAGGGTGCAGATGATAAAAGCGCCGTAGAGCCCCATCAGCGGGTTGAGATGGGCCACCAGGGCAAAGGCGATGCATTCGGGCAGCAACGCAAAAGAGGTGGTGAGGCCAGCCAGGGCATCGGCGCGCAGACGGGTGAGGTTCATGAGGTACCAGGGTAATGCGGGGGATAAGGCGGGGAATGGTACGGAATTGAGCGCGGCGGGGCCAGTGTCGGGTGAACCAGACAGACCGAGTGGCCCCTTTCGCGAGCAAGCCCGCGCACACTTGACCGAGTTTCAACGTTGGAATGCAGTCAAATGTGTGGGCTTGCTCGCGAAGGCAGCAGCTCGGTCTCAAGCGAACATCACACCCTCTCCTCATCCATCTGCGCCAGGATCACCTTGGCCTGCTCGAAGAAGTACTTGCCCTCCTCGGTCAGGTCCATGCGCCGCGTGGTGCGGTTGATCAGCGTGGTGTCGAGCTTGGCTTCCAGGCGCGACAAGGTGCGGCTGACCGCCGAGGGCGTATACCCGACCTGTTCGGCGGCGGCGGAAATCGAACCGCACTCAATCACGCTGACGAAGATCTGTAGCTCATCGGATCGGGCTTTCACACGGCGTTCTCTCTTATCCGTTCGCAGCAGCTTACACCGAGAGATTGAACTGTTGCGCCTTTAACCACTGATCAGCAAGTGACCGCCCAATAGCGCCATGCCGATGAAAAATACGCGTTTGAACAGCACCGCACTGATGCGCTGGCGCAGCGCCTCGCCGAGCCACATGCCCAGCAGCGCCGGCACCAGCGCCAGCAGCGACGCGTTGATTTCGCCACCGCCCAGGGTGCCGCGCCAGGCTAACCCGGCCGCCAGCGCCAGGGTCGATACGGTGAACGACAGCCCCAGCGCCTGCACCAACTGGTCGCGGCTCAAGCCCAGGGTTTGCAGATACGGCACCGCAGGAATCACGAATACGCCAGTCGCCGAGGTAATGACGCCTGTGATTACTCCGCACAGAGGACCAAGCCAGCGTTCGGTCTGGGGCTTGACCTTGACCGTGGGCAGGAACAATCCGCTGAGTGCGTAAAGGAGCAACGCCCCGCCCAATGCATGGACCACCCAGCCACCACCGTCCATGCCCAGCCACAAAGTACCAAACCCGGTGCCGAGAAATATCAGCAGCAGCATCGGCCACAGGCGTTCGGTCAACGCGCTCAAGTGGCCGCCGACCGCCAATTGCCAGAGGTTGGTGACCGTCGACGGAATGATCAGCAATGCCGCAGCCTGCGCCGGCAGCATAGCCAGGCCGAGCAGGCCCATGGCTACAGTGGGAAGTCCGAGGCCGATCACACCTTTGACGGTGCCGGCCAGTAGGAAGGTGCCGATGACCAGCAGAGTCAGGGCTGGGCCGATCGTTTGGTAGAAGGCGAGAAAGGTATTCATGGAGGGATTGTGGGGCTTTTCGATGAGGGCTGAAATTCGCCATATACTGAGGCAGCCTCTTGTTTTGTGTGAGGCTGATGCCTGCGATCACGCCGGTCCAGTCACCCGAGAAACAGCCATGCACTTTGACCTGATCGACCTGCGCCTCTACCTGCACATCCTTGACACCGGCAATATCACCGCCGGTGCGGCCCGCAGCCATCTTTCACTGGCCGCCGCCAGCGCCCGCATTCGCGCAATGGAGGCCTCGCTGGGCATCGAGTTCCTCGAACGCGGGCGCCGGGGTGTCACCCCTACGCCCGCCGGCAAAGCGCTGGCCCGCCACGCCCGCCTGCTCTTGCAACAGGCCGAGCACCTGCAATAGGACCTGGCGGAATACGCCAACGGCATCAAAGGCCAGGTGCGCCTGCTGTGCAACACCACCGCCCTCAGCGAATACTTACCCGAGTTGCTGGCGGACTTTTTGCGCGAGCACCCCAACCTCGATATCGACCTGCAAGAGCTTCCGAGCCTGCGCATTACCCAGGCCTTGCGTCAGGGCACGGCGGACCTTGGGATCATTTCCGACGCCGTAGACACCCACGGCCTGCAGACCCTGGCGTTTCGTGACGATCCGCTGGCGCTGATCATGCCGCTGGATCATCCACTGACGACGCAACACGTGAGCTTCATCGACAGCCTGCAACACGACTACGTAGGCCTCGCCGCCAACAGCGCGCTGTCGGTGTACCTGGAAGAACAGGCGCTGCACGCAGGCTTTCGCTTGCAGACGCGCATCCGTGCCGAGGGTTTTGATGGCGTCATTCGCATGGTCGCCGGTGGCGCCGGCCTGGGTATCGTGCCCCAGGCCGCACTGGAGCGTGGGCAGCCGGAACGTCGCTTCAAGGCCCAACCGTTGCAAGAGGATTGGGCCTGCCGAAAGCTGCTGCTATGTGCGCGCTCGTTCGAACAGCTGCCGGGCTACGCCAAGGCCTTGTTCGACGCCTTGGCCCTGCCTTTGCGGAAAAACCCGTAGTAAACCGCCGACAGAATCAATAGAAACGGCACACCAAACACCAACGTCATCTTGAACGCCTCGGTGAAATAGGTGGTGATCATCACCGCGCCCATCAGCACCAGCCCCAGCAGGGTGCTGTACGGGAACAGCCGCATCTGGAAGGATAACGTCGGCCCGCCGTGACGCGTGCGATAGCGCCGGAAAAACAGGTGCGTGAGGAAGATCATGAACCAGGTGAAGATCGCGCCAAACATCGAAATCGCCATCATCAGGGTGAACGAGCTTTCCGGGTACACCACATTGAGCAACGTCGCCAGGGCGATGCCCGAGCTGGACAGCAACAACGCGTTCAACGGAATGCCGCTCTTACTCAAGGCGCCCATGGACTTGGGCGCAAAGCCGGCGCGGGACAAACTGAACATCATGCGCGTGGTGATGTAGAGCTGGCTGTTCATGGCCGACAGCGCCGCAATCAGGATCACAAAATTCATCACCCCGGTGGCGCCGGGAATGCCGATGGTCTGCATCACTGTGACGAATGGGCTCTGGGTTTGCCCGGCCTGGTTCCACGGCACGATGGCGAGCATCAGCGCCAGGGTCAGCAGGTAAAACACCACGAGGCGCACGATGGTGGCGCGGAACGCTTTCTTCACTGCTTGTTGCGGGTCCGCCGCTTCACCGGCGGCCACCGCGATCATCTCCACGCTCAAGTAGCTGAAGATCGACACGATCACCGCGACCCACATGCCGCTCAAGCCATGGGGAAAAAAGCCGTCATGGGCGGTGTAGTTCTGCACCCCGTAGTCCGGGTTACCGGAGCCGAATACTACGTACACCGCGAGAATAATGAAGCCGACGATCGCGCTGATTTTGATCGTCGAGAACCAGTATTCGAAGTTGCCGAAGGTCTTCACGCTGATCGCATTGAGCACAATCAACACGCTGGAAAACGACACGATCCACACCCATTCCGGTACGTTGGCGAACCAGTACTTCATGTACATCGCCACCGCCGTGACCTCGGCCCCCACCGCCAGTACTATCGCTGCCCAGTAGGCATACCGCACCAGAAAGCCCGCCAGCGGGCTGATATAGAACTCGGCGTAGGCGCCAAAGGAGCCCGAGGTGGAATGCGCCACGGTCATTTCCGCCAGACAGCCCATCAACAGCAAGGTGATCAACGCACCAATGGCGTAGCTCACCAGCACACTGGGCCCGGCATAACCGATGGCGTAGGCGCTGCCCATGAACAGCCCGGTGCCGATGGCGCCACCGATGGCGATCATGCTCATCTGGCCGCAAGTGAGCTGGCGCCGCAGGCCGAGTTCGCGGTGGGTGATCTCTGCAAAGCCGTTGTCTGGCGTGGTCACGTGGTGTGCCCCTTTATTATTGTGAGGGTTGTTGCTGGCGCTGAACCCTGTGAGAGCTGGCTTGCCTGCGATGGCGATGGTGAATTCACTACCGTCTTCGCAGGCAAGCCAGCTCCCACATTGGATTTGGGTTGTGCTTAAGTGACGCTGTTTCGGACTTTGTATTGCGGCTGGTCCCAGGTGTGGTTGTCGAGGATGTCGCCGAGGATTTCCACCGCATCGAATACCTCGGTAAAGCTGGTGTACAGCGGGGTAAAACCAAAGCGCATGATGCGAGGTTCACGGTAATCGCCGATCACTCCACGGGCGATCAAGGCCTGGATCACCGCGTAGCCTTCGGGGTGTTCAAAGCTCACATGACTGCCGCGCCTGGCGTGTTCACGCGGGGTGATCAGTTCCAGGCCGTGGGCGCCGCAACGGGCCTCGACCAGCGCGATGAACAGGTCGGTCAACGCCAGGGATTTGCTGCGCAGACTCGCCATGTCGGTCTGGGCAAAAATCTCCAGGCCGCATTCCACCATGGCCAGCGAGGTAATCGGCTGGGTGCCGCACAAGTAACGCGCGATGCCTGCGCTCGGTGCGTAAGTCGACTCCATGGCGAACTGGCGGTTGTGCCCGAACCAGCCGGACAACGGCTGACGCACCACATCCACCAACGCCGGGTTGACCCACACAAACGCCTGGGAGCCCGGGCCACCGTTAAGGTATTTGTAGGTGCAGCCAATCGCATAGTCGGCACCCGCCTGATGCAGGTCGATGGGCACGGCGCCTGCCGAATGCGCCAGGTCCCAAATACTCAACGCGCCACCTTCATGGCTCAGGGCGGTCAGCGACTGCATGTCGTACATGTAGCCGGTCTTGTAGTTGACGTGGGTAAGCATCACCACCGCCACGTCCTCATCGATGGCCTGGGGCAATTCGTCCGGGCTGTTTACCAGGCGCAGGGAATAACCTTGCTGCAGCAGCTCGGCCAGGCCCTCGGCAATGTACAAATCGGTAGGAAAGTTGCTCGCTTCGCTGACGATCACTTTGCGATGAGGCTGGCGTTGACGTTGCACAGTCAACGCCGCGCTGAGCACCTTGAACAGGTTGATCGAGGTGGTATCGGTGATCACCACTTCGCCGTCATGCGCACCCATCAGCGGCGCCAGGCGGTTGCCCAGGCGCTGGGACAAGTCCGCCCAACCGGCGCTGTTCCAGCTGCGAATCAGGCCATTGCCCCATTCTTCGGCAATCACCGCCTGCGCCCGCGCCAGCGCCGCCACCGGACGCGCGCCGAGGGAGTTGCCGTCGAGGTAGATCACGCCCTCAGGCAAGGCGAACTGACGACGCAACGCTGCCAGCGAATCCTGGGCATCGAGGGCTTGGCAATGGCTTCGAGTGGTCATGGGTTGTCCTGGCTTTTATAAGTGAGAATGGACCAAATAATGAACGAAGTTTTAGAGAATTTTCGTGCAAAGTGGTGGGTAACAGGCTAATTAAGCTGTAGGAAATTCGAATTTAACCCCCAAACACGCGGATTTATTCTAACCATGATTCTTGACGCCACCGACCTGCGCCTCCTGCATTTCCTGCAACAGGATGGTCGTATCAGCAACCAGGAGCTGGCGGAAAAAGTTGCATTGTCGCCTTCCGCCTGCCTGCGCCGTTTGCGCCTGTTGGAGAGTGAGGGAATCGTCAGCGGCTATCGCGCAGTGCTGAATGCCGAGCAATTGGGAATCGAGCTGGAAGCCATCGTCCACCTGTCGTTACGCCAGGACGTGGAGGATTGGCATGAGACGTTTATCAAAAAGGTGCAGGGCTGGCCGGAAGTCGCCAGTGCCTATGTGATCACGGGTGCCAGCAACTATGTGCTGCGCGTGCAGGCGAGGAATCTGAAGCACTTTTCCGACTTTATCGTGAACCACTTGAACCGCACGGCGGGGGTGATGGATATCCGTTCGGAGATTGTGTTGCAGAAGATCAAGGATCGGGATGAGGTGCTGGATCTGGTCATCCGCAAATAACCGTAACACTCCAGAACCCAAGCGGGCTTGCTCGCGAATGCGATGTATCAGTCGCCGAATATATTGACTGAGATACCGCATTCGCGAGCAAGCCCGCTCCCACATTTTTAACCGCGTTTAATCTTCCAAAGCGCGTACGCGTTGCATGCGTTTTTGCTCTACCGGCGCGTCAGCCACGTGCAATTCAAAGTCAAAATCAATCTGCGCAAACCGACCCTCCACGCCAAACCCGCGCGCCAGTTGCGGGTCGTCACTGAAGCGAATCTGCGCAATCAATTCATCCCGCGTGGCATAGGCAAAATCATCATGCAGGTACGGGTCGTCCGACAGGTTGATCTGCGTGGTCAGGTGCCGATGCCCCGGCGCCGAGATAAAGAAGTGGATATGCGCCGGCCGCTGTCCGTGACGCCCGAGTTGATCGAGCAGTTGCTGGGTCGGCCCGCTCGGCGGGCAACCGTAACCCGACGGCACGATGCTGCGAAAACGGTAGTTGCCCTGGGCATCGGTCTCGATGCGACGGCGCAGGTTGAATTCGGATTGCGTCGGGTCGAACCACGAATACGTACCCGCGGTGTTGGCCTGCCACACATCCACAATCGCCCCCGCCACCGGCTTGCCATCGATGTCACGCACCTGCCCGCGCATGAACAGCGGCACCGCATCATCCTTGCCATCATCCAGCCGTGCCTCGTACTTCGACAACGGCGCCCCGGCCACGTACAACGGGCCTTCGATGGTGCGCGGGGTACCGCCGGACTTACCGGCCTCTTCATCGGCGGCGTCCATCAACAGGTCCAGGTAATGTTCCAGGCCCAACCCGGCGGCAAGTAAACCGGCTTCCTGGTTTTTGCCCAGTTCGTTGAGGTAGTTGACGGCCTTCCAGAACTCTTCCGGGGTCACCTCCAGGTCTTCGATAATGTTCACGGCGTCACGCAGGATCCGGTAGATCAGCGATTTAGTGCGCGGATTGCCGCGGTCGTTAAGGTTGCCGCTGGCTTCTTCGAGAAACTGTTGGGCATGGGCAGTCTGGGACAGTCGGATGGACATGGTGCATTCCTCATCTTGTAGTTATTAGTTTGAAAATCGACCTAGCGGTCATCCTCATGGATCGACGACGGGTGCCGGCACAAGGCATTCACTTCGATAGCCATGTAGGGGTAAAGCGGCAGTTGCATCAGCAGGTCGTGCAGTTCCTGCACACTGTCGACGTCAAACACGCTGTAGTTGGCGTAGTGCCCGGCGATGCGCCACAGGTGGCGCCATTTGCCGTCTTGTTGCAGGCGTTGCGCCAAGGCTTTCTCATCGGCCTTGAGGCTGGCTGCACGTTCGGGGTTCATGTCGACGGGCAGGTTCACGGTCATTTTTACGTGGAACAACATGGCAGACGCCTCTTAGTGTTTGTCACGACGGAAGAACGCCAGGCGCTCCTCATCAATGGCCAGGCCCAGGCCCGGTGCGTTGGAGACATGCAGCTGAAAGTCGCGATAAACCGGTGGCGCGGTGAGGATGTCTTCGGTCAGCAACAACGGACCAAACAGTTCGGTGTCCCACGCCAGTTTGTTCAGCGTGAGAAAGGCATGTGCAGAAGCCAGGGTGCCGATACCGCCCTCGAGCATGGTACCGCCGTACAGGCCAATACCCGCCGCCTCGGCAATCGCAGCAGTGCGCAACACCGCACGGGGGCCGCCGTTCTTGGCGATTTTGAGGGCGAACACCGACGCCGCGCCTTCGCGGGCCAGGTTGAAGGCATCCTCGACACACTCAATGGACTCATCGGCCATGATCGGCGCCGGGCTCGACAGGTTGAGCCGCGCCATGCCGCCACGGTTATTGCGTGAGATCGGTTGTTCGATCAGGTCGATCCCGTTGTCGCCGAGCACCTTGCATGCCCGCAGTGCCACGGCTTCATCCCACGCCTGGTTGACGTCGACACGCACACTGGCACGCTCGCCAAGGGCCTTTTTGATCGCGATCACATGGGCCAGGTCATGGCTGACTTCGCCCGCACCAATCTTCAATTTGAAGATGCGGTGGCGGCGCAGGTCGAGCATCTTTTCTGCCTCGGCAATGTCCTTTTCGGTGTTGCCGCTGGCCAGGGTCCAGGCCACCGGCAACGCGTCACGCACACGGCCGCCGAGCAACTCGCTGACCGGCAGGTTCAGGCGTTTGCCCAGCGCGTCGAGCAAGGCGCTTTCGATACCGGACTTGGCAAAGGTGTTGCCGCGAATGCTGCGCTCCAGGCGCAACATGGCCGCGTTGATATTGCTCGCGTCCTGGCCAATCAACAGCGGTGCGAAATGGCGGTCGATGTTGACCTTAATGCTGTCGGGGCTTTCATTGCCGTAGCTCAGGCCGCCAATGGTAGTGGCTTCGCCGATGCCTTCGATGCCGTCGGCGCAGCGCAGGCGGATGATCACCAGCGTCTGGTTTTGCATCGTGTGCATCGCCAACTTGTGCGGGCGAATAGTGGGGAGGTCGACGATGACAGTGTCGATCGACTCGATGGCGCAAATCGGCATGGCTATACCCGTTGGGTTATTTTTAGAGTTGAGCCGATTCTGTTCCGCATCTTTCGAGGCTTCCAATATAGAATTAGTCTCGACCAATACCCCAAAGGTATGAAAGGAGCCGTCATGGAACTGCGTCACTTGCGCTATTTCCAGGTGCTGGGAGAAACCCTGAACTTCACCCGCGCCGCCGAACGTCTGCACATCGCTCAGCCGCCGTTGAGTCGGCAGATCCAGCAATTGGAGGATGAGCTGGGCGTGATTTTGCTGGAGCGTGGCCGGCCGCTGCGGCTGACCGAGGCCGGGCGGTTCTTCTATGAGCACGCCAATGTGCTGCTGGAGCAACTGAACAAAGTCTGCGACAACACGCGCCGCATCGGCCAGGGTGAAAAGACCTGGCTGGGTATCGGTTTTGCACCCTCGACCTTGTACGGCGTGCTGCCTGAATTGATTCGGCGATTGCGCAGTCATGAGGCGCTGGAGCTGGAATTGGGGCTCTCGGAGATGACCACCTTGCAGCAGGTCGAGGCGCTCAAGGCCGGGCGGATTGATGTGGGGTTCGGGCGGATTCGTATCGACGATCCGGCCATCGTCCAGCGTGTGCTGGTGCAGGATCGGCTGGTCGCCGTGTTGCCCGCCGGTCACCCCTTGCTGGGCGCGCCCGCCACCCTCACTCAACTCGCCGCCGAGCCGTTTGTGCTTTACCCCGGCAACCCGCGCCCCAGCTATGCCGACCATGTGATTGCGCTGTTCGACGCCCATGGCCTGAGCCTCAAAGTGGCGCAGTGGACCAACGAACTGCAGACCGCTATCGGGCTGGTCGGGGCCGGGATGGGGGTGACGTTGGTGCCGGCTTCGGTGCAGGTGCTGCACCGGGCGGATATTGGCTACACGCCGATTGTGGAAGCCACGGCGACGTCGCCGATCATCCTCAGCCGACGAGTGAATGATCAGTCGCCGGGGCTGAATCATTGCCTGCACCTGGTGGAAGAACTGATCTGAGCCTCCCAAACACTGAGAATCCAATGTGGGAGCAGGCAAGCCACAGTTTGATGTTCATTGCCTTCAGATACTGCGCATGCGCTTGCGCTGCTGGGTCTGGCTGGGGGACTCGTCGAACAGTTTTCGGTATTCGGCTGAAAACCGGCCCAGATGAGTGAACCCCCAACCTAGAGCGATTTCGGAAATGGTGCGAGTGGAGCCATGCTCAAGGATTTCCTGGCGAACCGAACTCAGTCGGTACTTCTTCAAATAAGCCATCGGCGACAGTGCGAAATACTTACGAAACGCATCGAACAGCTTGAACCGCGACACCCCTGCGGCCGCTTCGAGGTCTTCCAGATGCACGGCTTCGCGAGCGTTGTCGTGGATGTACTGGCGCGCACGGATCAGGTAGTGCGGCAGTTTCACGCCCAATACGTCGCGCAGTTCTTCGGAGTAATTGTTCGGCTGGGCCAGGATCAGGCCCTTAATCAACGAACTTTCCAGGTCGCGGGTGAACGCAGCCTGCTCATACAACTCGCTGCCGTGTTCCAGCTCCGCAATGAAGTAACGCGCCATGCGCCACCACGACGCTGAAGCGCCGTCCACCGCGTCCATCACTGACTCAAAGCGCAACGGCGCCTCAATCGGCCGATGCAGCAACCCTTCCAGGGACTCGCTCATCGCTGCGCGCGTGATCACCACCTGCAACTTGCGACAGTCACCGGAAATCGCCAGCACCTGGTGCTCGTTAGGCGAGATGATCACCCCTTGGTCACGGTTGGAACTCAGGCGCTCGCCGTTCTTGCTCAATTCCTGCTCGCCCACCAGCGGCAGGCTCAGGCTATAGCTGCTGAAGTGCTCGGCGTCTTCGATGTCGATGGTCACGTCGGTGCCGTATTCGATCATGCCCAAGGTAGTGGCGCGCGACTTGAACACGTTGGCGCTGTGATGAAAACGCAGGCGTTCGGGCGTGGCGGTGGCCAGGCGATGGGGCCCGCAGATGCCGGACATCCAGCTGCGGGCGCCTTCCAGGTCGAAGCGTTGAATCGTTTGGCTGCTCATCAGGGTGCACCCACGGCGGTTAGGCATTTGCGCGCTCTGACGGCGCGTCCTGTCGATCAAGGCAAGTTCCAAGCCACACCTGCCGTATCGCAACCCGATGGATAGCAACGGTCGACTATGTGGATAAGTAGCCGGCTTTTTTCGCCTCTTGCCCTGCCAGACAGTAGCGCATCCCGTCACCGGCCTGCACCGGGTTGGGTATTTGCTGCCCAACTATCCGGCTCAGGTTCCCCCATTAAGTGGATAGCCCGCGCCCTGCCCCGCTGCCTCTAATGAACCACCGTTTAGCCCCAATCAAAAAGGTGCCTCCCATGAGTGGTGCAAGAAGCGTCGAGCAATGGAAAAGCTTTATCGACAGTTGCCTGGATTTTCGCCCGGCAGATGAAGTGTTCCGCATCGCCCGCGACATGTTCACTGAACCGGAACTGTTCGACCTGGAGATGGAACTGATCTTCGAGAAAAACTGGATCTACGCCTGCCACGAAAGCGAACTGGCGAACAACCACGACTTCGTGACGATGCGTGCCGGGCGCCAGCCAATGATCATCACCCGCGATGGCGACGGCCAGCTCAACGCGCTGATCAACGCCTGCCAGCATCGCGGCACCACGTTGACGCGAGTCGGCAAAGGTAATCAGTCGACCTTCACGTGCCCATTCCACGCCTGGTGCTACAAGAGCGATGGCCGGCTGGTGAAGGTCAAGGCGCCAGGGGAATACCCGGAAGGTTTCGACAAAGCCACACGCGGCCTGAAAAAGGCCCGCATCGAAAGCTACAAAGGGTTCGTGTTTATCAGCCTGGACGTGAATGGCACGGACAGCCTGGAAGACTTCCTCGGCGATGCGAACGTGTTTTTCGACATGATGGTCGCCCAGTCCGCCACCGGTGAGCTGGAAGTGCTGCCGGGCAAGTCCGCCTACACCTACGATGGCAACTGGAAATTGCAGAACGAAAACGGCCTGGACGGTTATCACGTCAGCACCGTGCACTACAACTACGTGGCCACGGTGCAGCACCGCCAACAGGTGAATACCGAGAACGGCAGCGCGTCCGGCACCACGCTGGACTACAGCAAACTCGGCGCCGGCGACGCGAATACCGACGACGGTTGGTTCGCCTTCAACAACGGCCACAGCCTGCTGTTCAGTGACATGCCCAACCCCAGCGTACGTTCCGGCTACGCCACCATCATGCCGCGCCTGATCGAAGAGCACGGCCAGCAAAAGGCCGAGTGGATGATGCACCGCCTGCGCAACCTGAACATCTACCCGAGCCTGTTCTTCCTCGACCAGATCAGCTCGCAACTGCGCATTATCCGGCCGGAGGCCTGGAACAAGACCGAAATTATCAGCCAGTGCCTGGGGGTGAAAAACGAATCCGACGCCGACCGCGAAAACCGTATTCGTCAGTTTGAAGATTTTTTCAACGTTTCGGGCATGGGCACGCCGGACGACCTGGTGGAGTTTCGCGAAGCCCAGCGCGGTTTCCAGGGCCGGCTGGAGCGCTGGAGCGATATCTCGCGCGGCAGCCATCGCTGGGAAAGCGGCCCCACGCCCAACAGCGAAGCCATCGGCATCCAGCCGGCCATGACCGGCACCGAGTTCACCCACGAAGGCCTCTACGTGAACCAACACCGCAACTGGCAGCGATTTATGTTGGATGGCCTGGACCGGCAAGCGCTGAAACTGCGGGAGGTGGAATGATGAACGCGCACCTGCAATACCAGATAGAGCAGTTTTTCTACCGCAAATCCGAGCTGTGCGACGCCCAGGACTGGGATGCCTATGTGCAACTGTTCGATCCGCAGAGTGAATTCCACCTGCCGCAATGGGACTCGGAACACGTCTACACCCGCGACCCCAAGCGCGAGATGTCGTTGATCTATTACGCCAACCGTTCGGGCCTGGAAGACCGCGTGTTCCGGTTGCGCACGGGCAAAGCCGCGTCGGCGACACCCATGCCGCGTACCGTTCACCTGATCAACAACGTACGCATCGCCGAGCAGGCGGATGGCATGCTGGAAGTGCGGCTGAACTGGCACACGTTGTTTTGTCGGTTGGCCACTTCGGAGCAGTTTTACGGGCATGCCACCTACAGCCTCAAGCCCCATGGCGACAGTTGGTTGATTACGCGCAAGCACGCGTTGCTGCTCAACGACACCATCAACTCGGTGCTGGACTTCTATCACCTGTGAACACCTCCACAGCTGCTACGGGGTGTTTGGAGAGCAATCAGATGAATCACAAAGTGGCCTTCAGTTTTGCCGATGGCAAGACGCTGTTTTTCCCGGTAGGCACCCATGAAATCCTGCTGGACGCAGCACTGCGCAACGGCATCAAGATCCCTCTGGACTGTCGCGAAGGCGTGTGCGGCACCTGCCAGGGTCGTTGCGAGTCAGGCGATTACAGCCAGGATTATGTGGACGAAGAAGCGCTGTCGAGCCTCGATCTGCAACAGCGCAAGATGCTCAGTTGCCAGACGCGGGTGAAGTCCGACGCAACGTTCTATTTCGACTTTGATTCAAGCCTGTGCAATGCGCCCGGTCCGGTGCAGGTGCGAGGCACGGTGAGCGCGGTGCAGCAGGTGTCGGCGAGTACGGCGATCCTGCAGGTGCAGTTGGATCAGGCGCTGGATTTTCTGCCGGGTCAATACGCACGCCTGTCGGTGCCTGGCACGGACAGTTGGCGGTCTTACTCCTTCGCCAACCTTGCGGGCAATCAACTGCAGTTTCTGATCCGCCTGTTGCCCGATGGGGTGATGAGCAACTACATCCGCGAGCGCTGCCAGGTGGGCGATGAGCTGTTGATGGAAGCGCCACTCGGTGCCTTCTACCTGCGCCACGTCACCCAACCGCTGGTGCTGGTGGCGGGTGGAACCGGGCTTTCGGCGTTGCTGGGGATGCTCGATGAACTGGCTGCCAATGGCTGCAACCAGCCCGTGCACCTGTACTACGGCGTGCGCGGCGCCGAAGACTTATGTGAGGTGGCACGCATCCAAGGCTATGCCACAAAAATCGCTGATTTTCGCTACACCGAAGTATTGAGTGCCCCGTCAGATGAATGGCCCGGCAAACGGGGCTACCTCACCGAGCATTTCGACTTGGCTGAATTGCGGGACAGATCGGCGGATATGTAGCTGTGCGGCCCCCCTCCAATGGTCGAGTCCATCCAACAATGGCTGGCGGATCAGGCACTTGATGGCGTTCAGCTGTATTACGAAAAGTTTACGCAGAGTAATATCTGACCCCTCAGCACTTCTGAGGGGTTGGTGCTGCGTGCAATCAACCCTGAGAAAAACAAGTAGAAGGGAATGTTAATGGCGGATGACATGGTTAACCCGGTAGGCCTCAAGCGTGGCCTGAAGAACCGGCACATTCAGCTGATCGCCTTGGGAGGGGCGATCGGCACGGGGTTGTTCCTCGGCTCGGCCGGGGTGCTCAAGTCGGCGGGGCCGTCGATGATCCTCGGTTACGCGATTGCCGGTTTTATCGCGTTCCTGATCATGCGCCAGCTCGGTGAAATGATCGTCGAAGAGCCGGTGGCCGGGTCCTTCAGCCACTTCGCCCACAAATACTGGGGCGGTTACGCAGGCTTCCTGGCGGGCTGGAACTACTGGGTACTCTACGTGCTGGTGGGCATGGCCGAACTGACGGCCGTGGGCAAGTACATCCAGTTCTGGTGGCCAGAGATCCCGACCTGGGTCAGTGCGCTGGTGTTCTTTGTCGCGGTGAACTTGATCAACACCCTGAACGTGAAGTTCTTCGGTGAGACCGAGTTCTGGTTCGCGATCATCAAGGTGGTGGCGATTGTCGGCATGATCGTGCTTGGCTGCTACCTGCTGTTCAGCGGTACCGGCGGCCCGCAAGCGTCCGTCAGCAACCTGTGGAGCCACGGCGGGTTCTTCCCGAATGGCGGCATGGGGCTGTTGATGTCCATGGCATTCATCATGTTCTCGTTTGGTGGCCTGGAGCTGGTGGGTATCACCGCCGCCGAGGCCAGCGAGCCGCGCAAAGTGATCCCGAAAGCGATCAACCAAGTCGTCTACCGGATCCTGATCTTCTACGTCGGCGCGCTCACCGTGTTGCTGTCGCTGTACCCGTGGGACCAACTGTTGCAAACCCTCGGCGCGTCGGGCGATCCCTACAGCGGCAGCCCGTTTGTGCAGATCTTCTCGCTGATCGGCAACGACACCGCTGCGCACATCCTCAACTTCGTGGTGCTGACCGCGGCGCTGTCGGTGTACAACAGCGGCGTGTACTGCAACAGTCGCATGCTGTTCGGCCTGGCCGAGCAAGGCGATGCGCCAAAAGCGTTGATGAAACTCAACAAGCAAGGCGTGCCGCTGCGGGCGCTGGCGATTTCGGCACTGGTGACGATGCTGTGCGTGGTGGTCAACTACGTCGCGCCGCAGAGTGCGCTGGAGTTGCTGTTTGCGCTGGTGGTCGCCTCGCTGATGATCAACTGGGCGCTAATCAGCATCACCCATATCAAGTTCCGTAAGGCCATGGGCGAGCAAGGCGTGACGCCGTCGTTCAAGACCTTCTGGTTCCCGTTCAGCAACTACCTGTGCCTGGCGTTCATGCTGATGATCATCAGCGTGATGCTGGCGATCCCGGGTATTCGCGAGTCGGTGTATGCGATGCCGGTGTGGGTGGGGATTATCTACATTGCCTACCGGTTGCGGATGAAAAACGCCAAAGTAGCCGTGATGCAATAACCCCTGTGGGAGCGGGCAAGCCAGCTCCCACCGTTTTGAATGTGTTCCAACTGAAAAGCCCCGGTGATCCGGGGCTTTTTGTTTACAGCGTGGAGCGAACTCGCCAGAGTTCGGGGAACAGCACGGTATCGAGCATCTTGCGCAAATAGCCCACGCCTTCGGTGCCGCCAGTACCCGGCTGGAAGCCGATAATCCGCTCCACCGTGGTCACATGGCGGAAGCGCCACTGACGGAACGAATCCTCCAGGTCGATAAATTTCTCGGCCAACTGATACAAATCCCAGTACCGGCTTGGATCGCGATACACCTCGCGCCACGCGGCCTCCACGGATTCATCGTGAACCGTCGCCGCCGTCGGGTCGCGCTCGGCACGTTTCGGGTCAATCGCCAAACCTGCCTTGACCATCAGGTTGATCGCTTCGTCATACAGCGACGGCGTAGCAATCGCCACTTTCAACTGATTCAACAGCTCCGGCCGATGGGCGTGGGGCCGCAACAGCGCCGCGCTTTTATTGCCGAGGATAAATTCGATCTCACGGTACTGGAACGACTGGAACCCAGACGACTGCCCGAGGAACGGCCGAATGGCTTTGTACTCCGATGGCGTCATCGTCGCCAGCACCGCCCAGGCGTGCACCAATTGATCAAAGATCCGCGAGACCCGCGCCAGCATCTTGAACGCCGGCGGCAACTCGCCCAGGCGCACGTGCTCGCGGGCGGCCTTGAGTTCGTGGAGCATCAGTTTCATCCACAGCTCAGAGGTCTGGTGCTGGATGATGAAGAGCATTTCATTGTGGTCCGGCGACAGCGGATGCTGGGCGCTGAGGACTTTGCCCAGGTCCAGGTAATCGCCGTAGCTCATGGACTCGGAAAAATTCAGTTCGGCGTTATGCCATTCTTCCGGGGGTTGGTAATCAGGCGAGAAAGGACATTGGCTCATCGCGTGGGTTCCTTGAGCGGACGGAGAATGGCGCGGACCGGGCTGGCGTCGAGGTTGGCGAAACGCAGCGGCAGCGCGATCAGCTCATAGTCGCCCTCCGGCACGTCATCGAGCACGATGCCTTCCAGAATCGCCATGCCATGGCGGAACACGGCGTTGTGGGAATCCATGGTCTTGGACTGCTGCGGGTCCAGGGACGGGGTGTCGATACCGATCAAACGCACACCCAGGCTGGCCAGCAGCTCGATGGTTTGCGGGGCAATGGCGGTGAAGTTCGAGTCCCATTCGGTGAGTGGCGCTTTTGGATAAGTGCGCAGCAACACACGCTCCGGCACGTTATCCACACGGCCTTCCAGCTGATGCGGCTGCACCAGCGCAACGCTGTCCAGGCAATGCAGCACACGGCACGGCCCCATGTACACCTCCAACGACACCTCGCCAATCGGCGCGCCGTCTGCGCTGTAATGCAGCGGTGCATCCACATGGGCACCGGTGTGCGGCGATAGGGTAATGCGCCCGACATTCACCGGGCACTCCGGGCCGAACTGCCACACGCGTTCTTCCTGGAACGGCGTATCGCCCGGCCAGGTCGGGGTCGCCGTGCTCAAGGGTGGGCTGATGTCCCACCACGTTTTTATTGGGTTCATTTGAAGGCTCTCGGCGGTTACTGGGGTGAATGATACGAGGGCCTGCTGCGAATTTTCTTGCGAATTCTGGCGCGAAGCGGGAAATCTTTCGCACTTACTGCGAGGAATGGGTGGATTGGCGCTTAGATATATCATTCCGGCACGGTGGATCAGCCACTGAAGATCCAATGTGGGAGCGCAGGGTGCCAGAGGGATCGCATTCGCCTGCGCTTCTGAGCATCCCAATGTCGAGTTCAGACCACTGGCGCAACGCCAGAGGCCTTAGGGTTCATCTGTCCATTCCCTGCCCTGGAGTCATCATGTCCACGCCCATCACCGTACTGCGCGACACCCACCCCCTGCCGGTCCTGGACGCGTGCAAATGGGAAAAGCTCGAAGGCGACCCGCACACCGTGAACCTCAACGCTTACACCAGCGAAGACGGCAGCAAAATCATGGGTACCTGGATCTGTACACCGGGCAAGTGGTACGTGGACTACGTGAAGTGGGAATACTGCCACTTCCAGGAAGGCTACTGCATCATCACACCAGAAGGTCTGGAACCGATTCATTTGCGGGCTGGGGATATCTTTGTGGTGGAACCGGGGATGAAGGGTACGTGGGAAGTGGTCGAGACGGTGCGTAAGTATTTTGTGTTTGCTTGAAGTTGTTGTAGTGAGCGGGCTTGCCCCGCGCTGGGGCGCCGGGCAAGCCCGCTCACTACACGTAGCGGCACCTTATTTGGGCTTGCGATAGCTGTTGATAATCGCCGAGAAGTCCTTGCCCCCTTCCCCACGCTGGCTCATTGATTGATACAACTGCTGGGCCACAGCGCCGAGGATCACCGGCTGCTTGGCCTGGCGCGCCGCTTCAGTGGCCAGGCCCAAATCCTTGAGCATCAAGTCGGCACCAAACCCGCCGGTGTAGCCACGGGACGCCGGCGCGGTTTCAATCACGCCCGGCCATGGGTTGTAGGTGTCGGAACTCCAGCAACGCCCGGTGGAGCTGTTGATAATTCCCGCCAGCACTTGCGTGTCGATACCCAAGGCATCGCCTAGGGCCATGGCTTCGCTGACGCCAACCATGCTGATCCCCAGCAACAGGTTGTTGCAGATTTTGGCGATTTGCCCGGTGCCCACGTCGCCGCAATGCACGATGTTGCGGCCCATCTGCGCCAGCACCGGTTGCAGGGTGGCGAACAGTTCAGGGTTGGCGCCGACCATGAAGGTCAGCGTACCGGCCTGGGCGCCGCCCGTGCCGCCAGAGACTGGCGCGTCAGCCACGGCCACGCCTTGCTTCGCCGCTGCAGCCGCCACATCGCGGATGGTTTGCGGGTCGATGGTGCTGCAGTCCACCGCCGGCACGCCTTTGCCGATGCCGGCGAGCACGCCGTCTTCATTCAGCCAGACGCTGCGCACATGCGCAGCAGCGGGCAGCATCGTGATCACTAGCTCCGCGCCGTTGGCCGCATCACGCGGTGAGTCGCTGATAGCGCCGCCCAGCTCGGCCAGTTCCTTGAGCACCGTCTGGTTCAAGTCGAACAGGTTCAACGCGTGGCCGGCCTTGATCAGGTTGCGGGCCATGGGCGCGCCCATGTTGCCCAAGCCGATAAATGCAATCTTCATGGTCGTCTCCCGAATCAGCGCAGGTTGATGGTGGTGTTGACGCCATCGTTGACTGTGTCGTCATCAAACCAGCGGCTGGTGACGGTTTTGGTCTGGGTGTAGAACTGCACCACTTGCTTGCCGTACGGGCCAAGGTCGCCGAGTTTGGAACCACGGGAACCGGTGAAACTGAAGAACGGCACCGGCACAGGAATCGGGATGTTGATGCCGACTTGGCCTACATCGATTTCGCTCTGGAACTTACGCGCCGCCGCGCCGCTCTGGGTGAACAGGCCGGTGCCGTTGCCGAACGGGTTGGCGTTGACCAGTGCGATGGCCTCATCCAGGGTGTCGACTTCCAGCACCACAAGCACCGGCCCGAAAATTTCCTGGGTGTAGATTTGCATAGCGGTGGTCACGCCCGAGAACAGGGTCGGGCCGACAAAGTTGCCTTGCTCATAGCCCGGCACCTTGATGTCACGGCCGTCCAGTTCCAGCTTGGCGCCTTCTTTCACGCCGCTTTCGATCAGTTCCAGGATTCGCGCCTTGGCGCGCTTGGAAATCACCGGGCCGACATCGGTACCGGCTTCGCTGCCGGCATTGACCTTGAGCTTTTGCGCCAGCGCCTTGAGATCCGGCAGCCACTGCTTCGACGCGCCCACCAGCACCACCACCGAGGTGGCCATGCAACGCTGGCCTGCCGCGCCGAAACCGGCGCCGACCAGGGCGTTGAGGGTGTGTTCACGGTTGGCATCCGGCAGCACCACCGCGTGGTTCTTGGCGCCCATCATCGATTGCACGCGCTTGCCGTGTTTGCCGGCCAGGTCGTAGACGTGAGTGCCCACGGCGGTCGAACCAACGAAGGACACAGCCTTGATGTCTTTATGGGTGCACAGCGCATCCACCACATCCTTACCGCCGTGCACCACGTTGAGCACGCCGGCAGGCACCCCGGCTTCCAGCGCCAACTCCACCAGCAGCATGGTCGACAGCGGGTCCTGCTCGGAAGGCTTGAGGACGAAGGTGTTACCGCAGGCAATCGCCATCGGGAACATCCACAGTGGAATCATCGCCGGGAAGTTGAACGGCGTAATACCGGCGCACACGCCGATAGGCTGGCGCAGGGTGTAGGTGTCGACGCCACCGGCGACGTTTTCAGCGAACTCGCCCATTTGCAGGGTGCCGATGGAACAGGCGTGTTCCACCACTTCCAGGCCACGAAAAATATCGCCTTCGGCATCGGCAATGGTCTTGCCCTGCTCGTTGCTGAGGACCACCGCAATGCGCTTGGAATGTTCGCGGATCAAGGCTTGCAGCTTGAGCATGATGCGCATGCGTGCGCCGATCGGCGTCAGCTTCCAGGTCTGGAAGGCGCGATGCGCGGCGTCGATGGCGGCGTTCACTTCATCGGCCGTGGCGAACGGAACTTTGGCCAGCACCTGCTGGGTGGCCGGGTTGACGATGTCTTGCCATTCGGTGGTCTTGGACTCGACCCACTCGCCGTTGATCAGCAACTTGACCTGTTGCACGGAAATATCGGCAGATGCGTTCATGTGGTCTCCAATCTTATATTTATGCAGAGAACCAAGGCGTTGAATCGCCTTGAAGAATGAGGCGTTCGGACTGTTTTTGGAGTATAGATGTGCAAATCTCTAATAAGAACGCACATAAAAGCCGGACCAATATGCAAAAAAACATCACGTCACTGGGCTCCCTGAACTGGGATGACCTGAAGTTTTTCCTTGAGGTGGCCCGCACCCGCAAGGCCAGCGTCGCCGCCAAGCGCCTGGCGGTGGACTACACCACCGTGTCACGGCGCATCAGTTCGCTGGAAATGTCACTCGGTACCCTGCTCTTCGAAAAATCCCGGACCAACGGTTTCGTCCTCACCCCCGAGGGCCAGCGTTTACTGGGCTATGCGGAGTCCATCGAAAGCACCCTGCATATGGCCTGCGAACAGGTGTCCGGCTCCGGCGTGGCACTGTCCGGCCATGTGCGCATGGGCTGCACCGAAGGCTTCGGCAGCTTTTTCGTCACCCCGCAATTGAGCCACTTCGTCGACACCTACCCGGCGATCTCAGTGGATATCCTGCCCCTGCCCCACTTCATTAGCCTGTCCAAGCGCGAAGCCGATATCGTCATCGCCCTGGAGCGCCCGGAACACGGGCCCTATGTGTGCTGCAAACTGTGTGATTACAAACTGCAGCTGTACGCGACCCAGGAATACCTCGATCAACACCCGCCGATACAACGCCCGGCGGATTTGGCTGAGCATCCGTTCATCAGCTACGTGGATGACCTGGCGTTCAGTTCGGAACTGCTTTACCTGGCGAATGTGGTGCCCGGCGCCAGCGCCAGTTTGCGCAGTACCAGCGTGATCGCGCAGTACGTGGCGGCGCAACAGGGGCGGTCGATGGCGATATTGCCGTGCTTTCTGGCGGCGCAGGATCCGCGGTTGCTGCCGGTGTTGGGGGATCAGATTGCGATTACGCGGCAGTTCTGGATGTATTGCCGGGAGGACTTGAGGAAGCTGAAGCGGATTACGTTGTTGTGGGATTACATCAGGGAAGTGACGGAGCAGAATCAGGGGTTGTTGATGGGGGAGACGCGGGAGATTAGGTTTGCGGATTAAAGCGCCATCAACGACGATTCGCTTTAATTTGCAGGACGTTTCCTAGAGAATCTCCGGCCTATTGCGCTGTACCGTTTGGATCACTAGCCTCGCTGGGTCGCTGCACATCAGCGATCGGGTTTAGCGATCCGGGTTTGAGCGTGACACTGCCCCAACATCATCAGCTGGCGTCCGTCAGCTATTAGCGTTTTATGGCGGCTGTGTGCGGGAGACTTTCGAGTCTACCCGGGATGCGCTCTGGCCCGGATCGCTAACCCGCACACAGCTGCCACCCTCTTCATGTTTAGCGATGTGATGTGGCGGCTCTACTTCAGCAGAGAGCAATCATCATGAGCAAAATCATTCCCGATCCACCGCTTTCCTCCCTCACCACCCTCGGCGTCGTCACCTTCGGCGACTATGGCGAAAACGAAAAACCGCTATTCCGCGTCAATGCCGGCATGCCGCTCAACGAAGCGCTGGAACACGCCTCTACCCTACTTTTTTACTCCAAGAAACTCGCGATGGAAGCCGCCATGGATGTACGCGGCGAGCACTACGCATGGGCTGCGCATTACCTGTGTGAAATGGGCAAGGCCGTGGTGGATGACCTGACGCAGGCGATGACAGCGGGCCGATAAGCAAATACCGTTCGAATGCGGGAGGAGCCTTGCTCCTTCCTACATTTAAACCGCACCAGCCCCGGCAATTTGCGGATACCGAGCCCGAACTTCGCGCAGAAACTTACTCGCACTGGTCTTGAGCCATTCAATCAGCCGAGCGATATCCGGCTCTAATTGCCGCCCGTTTCGACAAATGATGTAGTACGCCGCTGGCGACATCATCGCGGGGCTTTTCAACGCAACCAACGCGCCGTCTTCCAATTGGTCGTATACCAACGCAGTCCTGCCCAGTGCGATGCCTGTGCCCTTCACCGCCAGGCTGATCGCCAAGCTCGAATCCGGAAATCGTGGCCCATGGTGATAAGGAGGCGCCGCCAGCCCCTGAAACGCAAACCAACTTTCCCACCCTGGACACACCTGATCGTCCACCCGATGAATCAGCGGGTACCGGGCGACATCCTCCAGTGAAATATCCCCCTTCAACCGTAGAAATTCCGGCGAGCAAACGGGAAATACTGCGTCGCACATCAGCAGTTCAACATGGTGATCCGGATAATCGCCGTACCCCATCACCACCGCGACATCGTATTGATGAGCTTCCAGGCTGGTGCTGTTCATATCGGCGCTAGTCAACACCAGATCAAGGTTGAACGAGGCCTCTGTGTGCGACCCATGCATCCTGGGGATTAGCCACGTCGAACAGAGAGAAGACGTGCATGAGAGGTACAACGGTCGGGATTTACCGGGGTTGAGAGATTGCAGTACCCCATCCAGCGCCTTGAAAAAACCATCGGTAACCGGCAACAAGGCTTGCCCCGCCTGGGTCAGCTTGACGCCGCGTGAATGCCGCTCAAACAACTGCACGCCCCACCATTCCTCCAGGCCTGCAATTTGATGACTAATGGCGCTGGCAGTGAGGTTAAGCTCAGACGCCGCACGCGCAAAACTACCGGTTTGCGCAGCGCTGACGAACGCTTGAAGCATCGGTGTGGGAGGCGGACGCTGAGCCATCAGGTGCTCACTTTGATCAAGATGATCCCGCTAACAATGACGAATGCCGACAGCATCCGTCGCCAACCGAACCGTTCATGAAAGAACAGCGCGGCAATAATGGCGCCGATAATAACACTGGTTTCCCGCAGCGCTGAGACCTTGGCCACCGCGTCCAGCGACAACGCAAACAACACCAGTGCGTAGGACGCCAAGTAAAAAACGCCGCCTAATAGGCCAACTCGCCAATGCCCACGTATCGCTTGAGCCAAAGCCGAGCGCTCTTTGGAAAACGCCAGCAGTGGGATCGGAATACTCTGGAACACCGTCAGGTAGATGATGTACTGCAGCACCGTCTCACTGGCTCTTACACCTTTGGCGTCCACTACCGTGTAAGACGCGATAAATGCTCCAGCGCACACCGCCATCAGAATCGGCTTGAACATCTGCGCCGTCATCCTGCGCACAAAGGTCAGGCTGATAATTCCCACACATATCAGCGCCCCCCCCACCAGCGCCTGCAGTGACAACTGTTCATGCAACAGAAAGTAGGAAAACAATGCGACAAATACCGGCGGTACCCCACGCATCACCGGATAAACCTGACCGAAGTCACCCGTTTCGTAAGCTTTGATCAGAAATAACCGATAGACCGTATTGAGTACCACGGAGACGAGGATATAACCCCCTACCTCCAGGCTGGGCACACTGACAAGCGGCAACGCCAACAGGCATATCACCAGCGCGGTGCCATCCACCATGGCCAAGGTCATGAAGCGACTGCTACCGGCGCGGACTACGGCGTTCCAAGTGGCATGCATAAAGGCAGAGATCAGGACCAGCGTGATCGCGATATCGGAGTTGTCCATGGGGTTCGGCTTATGGCGGATAGTGGGGGGGATGTAAGTTATGAGCATCGGGGCATCACTGCTTGCGCAACCACATCCGTAGCAAGTAGCGATTTAGATCGTTCAAGGACTTCGCATCATCAATCACGCAACGTGGAGTATTCATATCTATAAAGTGCGTGCGGGTGTGGAGAAACTTGTTATCGGCTGAAATGAGTACCTGCCCTGGTTCCAGCAACACTCGATGCTGAACCGATGACTGATCGAGAGCGGTGTCAAGAAAGTCTAGCGCTTGGGATGGGGCCACTGTTAATGGCACTCCCGCTTTAAGGTGAGCGGACTCAATGTAGACGCGAAAGTATCTGATCAGCGGAATACCTTCATTGGAGAAGCTCAGAATAGGTGCTTTGAACAACTGTTCCTCATCTGACATACCGCGGTTTTCAAAAAAGAAGTCGCACTTAAGCTCTTCCAATATTTCTGGAAACGCCATCAGCTCCGCGTATACCGCGCTTGCATCAATCAGAATACTCTCACCTCCCAAAAGCGCTTTTTGTCCGCAAGCCAGGATCAAGTAATCGATAGGCAACGGGTCGCTCACTCCATCGTTGTGCACATAGGCACCTTGGCGGGTTTGATGGTATCTCGCACCGTCCTCAATGCTCTTACCGCCCCTGTCATAAACCTCAATCACCTTATGACCGAGATGGTTCTGCACCATTGGCACACCGAGTAGAGAGCCAAATGTCCATATCAGCGACTTGAAAATCGAAAGCTTGTCGACCTTAAAGCCATCAAGAATCAAGATATGGCTTTCATGATCGATCATGGTTCGGATTCTATCTAGCTCCCTATTCAGGACGGGTAAGTGTAGAGGATTGATGTGCGCGGCGTTGGTATCGAATCGAATTCCCTGACGCTCAGACTCGAACAACTCTCTTGCGCTCAACAGCTCGTCAAAAGCAATGTTTGAAAGTCTAGTTTTAGAAACTTCCTGGCGGAAATTACTGACGTTTATGCTCATCGCAGTCCTTTACGGTGGTTAGTTCGAGCGGCCATTTAACTAAGCCCACCCTTTGCGAAAAAGCGAAACCTCGTCAGCCTAGCCATCAAGATTCGTCATGGCAGACTTCTCCTACAGGAAACATGCTTGACGGTCTTTGCTGAGATACGGTGATGGTGCGTCAACGCAGGCGATGACACCGGGCCGCTAAGCGAACGCTGTAGCAAGGCACCGCAAAACCCACTGTGGGAGCTGGCTTGCCTGCGATGGCAGTATGTCCGTCAGTACATCCAGTACTGAGACACCGCTATCGCCGGCCAGCTCCCACAGTTGATGGGGTTTCACATTGAGGTCGGCGGGACGGGCTCAATCCGCGATCACAACAATCGACACCCGCCGATTCTCGGTGCGCCCTTCAGCGGTGTCATTGGAGGCTACCGGTTTGCTACTGCCCAAGCCGCGTAGCTGGATGTTTTCTTCTTTCATGCCCACGCCGGTCAGCACCGTGGCCACGCTTTTGGCACGACGCAGGGACAGTTGTTGGTTGTAGGTTTCCTTGCCAGACGCATCGGTGTGGCCATCGACACGAACGCGTTCGATACCTACGCCAAGCAGGGCCTTGCCGATGCGCTGGACGATGTCGGTGCTGGGTCGGTTGAGGGTCTCGACATCGCTGCCAAACAGCACTTTGCCGGACAGGCCGAATGACCAGCCTTCGTCGGTCATTTCAAAGCCTTGCAGCTTGAGGACCGCGACCTGCGCCGGGGTCAGGCCTTTGGGTGGGGGCGTCTGACAGCCGCCGAGGGCGAGCAGTGCCATCAGCAGGGAGATAAACATAAAACGTGCGGTGGTGAACAAGGGTCAACTCCTGTGTTGAAGATTGACGGCGGCGTGCTCCGACTCCGCCGTGTGCTGGCCGCCCGAGGACAGGCGCTTGGCCTGGTACATCGCCGCGTCGGCCGCATTGAGCAGGGTGCCGGGGGTGGCACCATGATCGGGGTAGATGGCGATGCCGATACTGAGGGAGGTCAATACCTCGGTATTGCCGGGCACGGGGATCGGCAGGTCCATGCTGGCAATGATCTTGTCGGCGATACGCTTAGCGTCTGCCACCTCGTGCAACGGCGCCAGCAGGACGGCGAACTCATCCCCCCCCAGGCGCGCTACCAGGTCATCTTCACGCAATTGCGCACGCACACGCTGGGCGACGGCCACGAGGACGGCATCGCCGGCGGCATGACCAAAGCTGTCATTGACCTCTTTGAAGCGGTCGCTGTCGAGGTAGAGCACCGCCACTTGCTCTTTGGCCTTGGCGGCGCTGCGCAGAGCACGAATCAGACGGCCTTCGAAGAACGCCCGGTTGGGCAAACCGGTGAGGCTGTCGTGGTTGGCCTGGTGGGCGAGGAATTCGTTTTCGCTCTGCAGGTGGCTTTGCCAGGCTTCCATCTCGCCGAGCAAGGCATTGAAGTCACTGCCCAGGCTGTCGAGCTCAGCGATTTGCGCCGGCGGTACGCGGCGGTCGAAGTCACGTTCGCTGCGAGCGGCATGGGCCACGGCGGCAAGGCTTTGCAGGGGACCTGTGATGCCACGTAACAAGCGTCGCGCAAGGTGCAGGGCGACCCACGCGCTGAGCGCGGTGCACATGAGAATTCCAGCCAGCCCGCTGAGCAGGAACCGCAGCAGACTGCCGCCGTGACCGGTGAGATTAACGCTGCCGACGGCGCGACCTTGATGCAGAATCGGCTGGCTGATGGGTTGTTCGAGCAAGGTATGCGCCAGCGCCAATTCAACTCGCGAAAGCATGCCCGTTTCCGGACGTATCCACTGCGCCAACAACCTGCCGTTGATATCGAAGACGTCTGCCCGCGCCACCTCTTCGGTGGAGGCAATCAGGCTAAGGGCCTCGGTGGCCGCCGCGCTGTCGTTGAACACCACCGCCGCCTCAACGGTGTAGCTGATAGAGCGCGCGATCAGGTGCAGGTTGTGTTCGGCGTAGACCCTCAGCGCCAGCACGCCGAGCAGCGTCAGGGAAACACTGGCCAGGATCACCGCGACCAGCGCCAGGATCAGGTGCCCCCGGCCGATGACCGAGCGCAGCGTCGGTCGCACTTTATCGGCCTTCATGGCGCGGGCGCTCGGCGACGTGACAACTGCAGCACGCTGGGGTGAATACGTACGCCACTGCGGGCGACGGAGTCGAGATTGACGTCGAATGACACTTGCTCATCACTCACCCGCAGGCAGAACAGGCTGCCCACGGTGCACTCGTCACCGCCTTCGCTGATGCTAAGCACCGGGTGGCCGATCAATGAGGTAAACAGCTGGCTGCGCTCGTCGGCACTGAGTTTGCCGATGTACACCGCATCGCAGGCGTCGACGATATCAGGATGGCTGGCCAGCAGGCGCTGCACCACGACCGGACGGCCGGTGGCCTGGGTGGTGCCTTTGACCAGGTCGTCGGTGTATTGGGTCGGGCCGACGATACACAGGCGCAATTGCGCAGGCTCAGCCGGCCAGCGCGCATAACTGAGGATACCGAGCACCACCTGGGTGACCGCTTGGGCACGGTGGGCGGCAAGGTCAATGGGCTCGGGCGCCTGGGCGAAGGCGCGTGGTGCGAGCACGCACAGGGCCGCCACCAGCAACATGCGTCTCCAGCTCAAACTGCGCTCTGTGGGCGAGACAGCCATGTTCATGCAGAGACACTCTCAGTTTTTTTTCAGATCATGCCGCAACGATAGCACAGTGGTGGAACCCCTCAGCGGAATGGGTCTTCACGTGGCCCGCTCTTTTTTCAGAAAAATCAGACGCCTGAATAAGAAATATTGCATGACCTGTCAGTCAGCTTTTTCTGATTCGTGCCCCAGTTCAAGCATCAACCCACTCAGGCGCTTGACCTTGCGCCTTACCGCTTCTTCAAACACGCCACCACGCGGTTCGATCAGGCTGAACCAGCGCTTGGCCCGGGTGATGCCGGTGTAGATCAGTTCTTTGGTGAGCACCGGGTTGAGCGCATCCGGCAGGATCAATGCCGTGTGGGTGAACTCAGAGCCCTGGGATTTATGCACGGTCATGGCGTACACGGTTTCCACATCATTCAGACGGCTGGGCAGCACAAAGCGTACGCCGCGCTGACCATCGTTACGTGGGAAGGCCACGCGCAGTACCTGCGGGCCGCCATCGCTTTCGGGCAATTTGAGGGCGATGCCGATGTCGCCGTTCATCAAGCCCAGCCCGTAATCGTTGCGGGTCATGAGCACCGGGCGGCCTTCGTACCATTGCTCGTCACCCTCTACCAGCCGCACCTTGCGCAAGGCTGCGGTGATGCGCAGATTCAGGCCTTCCACACCCCAAGGGCCTTTGCGGACCGCGCAGAGCAGTTGGAAAGCGTCGAAGGCTTGCAGCAGTTGTTGCGCCCAGTGGGTCCAGGCGGGGGCTTCACGTGGGGTGTCGGGAGATGGACGCGCGCTTTGCAGCAGGTTGAGGTAGTAACGGTAACCTTGGGCGCCGTCGCTGCCCTGCCCGTCCAGGACCAGACGCTCGAGGGCGTGATCGTGCTCGCCCTTCAGGCTGAGGCAGAACAGGTCACTGTGGCTGCGTGCCGTCAGCAGCTTGCGGGCTTCCTCAGCGTTTTGCTGGTTGACCCAGCGCGCCAGTTGGCCGATACCACTGCCTTCGCCAAAACGTCGCGAGTAACGCAGCATCACCACTTGCTGGGCCAGGGGATGGTTGCCGTCGAGGTCTGCCTGCAGGCCACTGGTGCTGAGGTCTTCGCCACTGACGGCTTGCAGCCATTGGCGGGTCTGGGCGTTATAAAAGCCGGCTTCGGCGTCTCGGCACAAATCACCGAGAACAGCGCCCGCTTCCACCGACGCGAGTTGGTCTTTGTCACCGAGCAATACCAGACGCGCATGGGGCGCCAAGGCGTCGAGCAGGTTGGCCATCATTTCCAGGTCGATCATCGAGGCTTCGTCCACCACCAGCACATCCAAGGGCAACGGGTTGCCGATGTGATGACGAAAATGCCGCGTGCCCGGGCGACTGCCGAGCAAGCGGTGAACGGTGGTGACCTGAGTCGGGATTTTTTCCTTCACGTTGTCCGGCACTTTCAGCGACAGCACTTGCTGGCTGATGGACTCGGTGAGGCGTGCAGCGGCCTTGCCGGTGGGCGCAGCCAGGCGAATGCGCAATGGACTGCCAGTTTCCACCGCCGGCGCCTGCAACAGCGCGAGCAGGCGCACCACGGTGGTGGTCTTGCCAGTGCCGGGGCCGCCAGTGACGATACTGAATGCACCGCGAGTGGCCAGGGCGCAGGC
This sequence comes from Pseudomonas sp. RA_15y_Pfl1_P11, assembly GCF_963970975.1. NCBI lineage: Bacteria > Pseudomonadati > Pseudomonadota > Gammaproteobacteria > Pseudomonadales > Pseudomonadaceae > Pseudomonas > Pseudomonas sp. RA_15y_Pfl1_P11. The sequence goes on along the minus strand of NZ_CAXAOY010000023.1, from coordinate 7,930 downwards.
AAGTTTCTGCCAGTCGATCACGCCATCGGGCGGGGGTTGGTCGAACAGGTTGTTCAGGCGCTGCGGCAAATCGGCGGCGACACTTTCCTGGCTGGCGAGACGCAGCCGCAAGGCTGTGTCGATGCGTCGCTCGTAGGTCCAGTAGCGGCGCAGGTACAGGCGCTTGCCGGACAGGACCAATGGGCGACGCTGGGCGGCCTCGCTGCCATCAATTGCCAACGCGACCAGATGGCTGGCGGCCAGCGCATGGCACCAATGGGCGCCGTCGAGGCCATCAAGCAATTGCGACGGCAGCAACATGGCACCGGTTTGCTGGTCGCCTTCAGGCGGCAAGGATAGAGCGAAATCCGGCGCCTTGAGGGTTTCGAACAGGTCGAGGCAAACATGACCATGGCCCAATTGATGGCTGGTCAGCGCAGCGGCCAGCAGCACCAGCGGGTCAGCGTCCGGATCAAGTTCGTGCAGGAAGCCGACGAAGGCTTTGTCCAGGGCGCGCAACCAACCGCGATCCACCCAACGCTCCAGCAGTTGCACCAGGTCATTGGCACGGCTGAGAGGCATCAGGTCCTCAAGCGGTAACGGCGACAGGCTCATAGCAGCACTCCTTGTTCCCAGGCGGGCTCAACCTTGGGCGGGATAGGCTTGCCCTGGAACAGCAGGTCCAGGCCTTCGATCAGTTCCCGTGGTGGCCGGGTGAAATACGCGCCCTGGCTCACGGACTGGGTGCCGCGCAGGAACAGGTAAAGCGCACCGCCGACATGGCGGTCGTAGTCGTAGTCCGGCAGGCGCGCCTTGAGTTGGCGGTGCAGGGCCAGCAGGTAAAGTACGTATTGCAGGTCGTACCGATGCTCGAGGATCGACTGTTCCATGGCGTCCTGTGTGTAGGCCGAATCGTCGGGGCCGAGCCAGTTGGATTTGTAGTCGGCCACGTAATAGCGGCCGTCATGTTCGAACGTCAAATCGATAAAGCCCTTGAACATACCGTTGAGCAGCACGGGTTCGGCGGCGACGCGGGAAACGCCGTTGTGGGTGTACTGACACACCAGTTTGTCGAGGGCGAGTACGTCGACTTTATGGCTGGCGAACCAGAACTCCATTTCGACCTGGTAATGCTGCAGGCTTTTCAGGCTGACGTGGTTGTTGTCCACAGGCAGCGCCGCTTGCAGCAAGTGGCCCAGCCAACTGCTGAGGGTGACGATCCAACCTTCCCAGTTGCGGCGATTGCAACGAGCCCCTACTGCTTTTTCGATAGCCTCGGGGGTGACGTTGAAGCCCTCCTCCCCCGCCCACTCCAGCAGACCGTGGAGAAAGGTCCCAGGGTTCGGGCCACGTGGGAACCGGTGAATGTCGCCGCCGGACGCCGCCACCTCGCGGGGTGCGTCCGGATCGAGGCGTTCGTCATCGAACAGCTTCTGGGCTTGTGCGCTTTCCGGCGCTTCGAGACTGGCGGCACTCATGCTGTCGCCAATGCGCAAGGCGCTGTAGGAGGCGATCCACCAGTTTTCGGCCGCTTTGCGTTTGGGCAGCAAGGGCGCTCTAAGCAGGGCTTCGTTGCGCGGCGGGTGGAAGATGATGTCTTGCGCGTCGGGCACGTGGGCATAGTGGATTGCGGTGCAACCCTCTTGCAGATCCAACAACCAGCGCGCCAGACCCGCGGACTCTCCCAGCGACGCACCCGCGCCAAGCAAATAGCCCAACGCCGACAAGTGCAGCACGGAGCTATTGCTGTTGCCACGCTTGAGGTCGGCGATGCCGAGCCAGCACGCATGCTTGGCGCGGGTCAGGGCGACGTAGAACAGGCGCAGGTCTTCGGCCAGACGCTCGTTGTCGGCCTGGGCGATCAACTCAGCGGTCGGACGCAGACTGACCTGCGACTTGCCGTGTTCATCGTGGTAGTGAAGGGGCAAACGGCTGCCATCGACTGGTTTGGCTGAGCAGATGAAAGGCAGGAAGACCAAGTCGTATTCCAGGCCCTTGGACTTGTGGATAGTCACCACCTTGACCAATTGTTCATCACTTTCCAGGCGCAGGATTTGTTCCTCACCCGCCTGGCCCGACAGCGCCAGGTGTTCGGCCAAGTGGCGGATCAGCGCCTGTTCGCCGTCCAGTTCCGATGCGGCCTGTTGCAGCAGTTCGCTGAGATGCAGCAGGTTGGTCAGCACACGTTCGCCGTCACTGCGCGCGATCAGGGTTTGCGGCAGTTTAAAATCGTGGAGCAGGCGACGCAGCATCGGCAGCACACCTTGGGTGCGCCAGATCACGCGATAGCCACGGAACTGCATGACGCGGCTTTCCCATGCGAGTTCGTCCTGGTTCAGGCGCTCCAGTTCCGGCAGTGACAGGTTCAGGGTGACGCAAGCCAGGGCTGCGCGCAGCGGGCGCTCAACATCCGGCTCGGCGCAGGCCTTGAGCCAGGCCAGCAGGTCGTGGGCTTCCTGGGCGGCGAAGACCGAGTCTTTGTCGGACAGGTACACACTGCGCACGCCACGCGCTGCCAGTTCAGACCGCACGGCTTGAGCTTCCTTGCCGTCGCGAACGAGGATGGCGATATCTGACGGAAGCACGCCGTTGAAGCTCGCGTCCGGCTGTAGGAAACCGGCTGTGCCTTGCTGTCCGCCGTTGAGCAATTCAACAATCTGTGTGGCACAGGCGGCAGCCAATTGCTGACGGTAAACCAGGTTGGAAACCGGCTGCTCGGTGGGCAAATGCCAGAGATTCATCGCCGGCAGCGTTTGGCCACTAACCTGCAATCGTTCCTTGCGGCCTTGGGACAGCACCGAGTGGAACGGCACCGGATTCTGGCCATCCGGTTCGCGGAACAGGAACGCGCCACGGCCTTTTTCTGCGCGCTGGAACACGTGGTTCACTGCCTCGACCATCGCATGGCTGGAGCGGAAGTTTGTGCCCAGCGTGTGGTGGCGGCCGGTGGTGGACTGACGAGCGCGCAAGTAAGTGTAAATGTCAGCGCCACGGAAGGCGTAGATCGCTTGCTTGGGGTCGCCGATCAGAAACAGACCACTGTCGAGGTGGTTTTCTTCGATGCGGTAGATGCTGTCGAAGATGCTGTACTGCACCGGGTCGGTGTCCTGGAACTCGTCGATCAGAGCCACCGGGAATTGCTCGCGGATGACACTGGCCAGACGTTCGCCGCCGTCAGCTTTCAGCGCGGCGTTGAGGCGGATGAGCATGTCGTCGAAGCCCATTTCGGCGCGGCGGCGTTTTTCTTCTTCGAAGCGTTTGCCCACCCAGCCGGCGGCGTGTTGCAACACAGCGGCCTCGGGGGTCGGCAACGCATCGAGGGCCGACTTTAGACCGGCCATGGCGTCAATGCCAGGATGCTGGGGCGGCTCGCCCTTCCAGGCTTCGGCCATGCCGTCGGGCGTGAGGCGGGTGAAGCCAGTACCGATATCGAGTTGTTCGAGAGTGTCGTCAGCAGCCCAGGCGCCGATCTTTTCGAACCACGGCTCGAAGTAACGCGCTTGCATCTTGCGGCCGTCGACGGCTTTGGCGGCCACGGCTTGCAGGCAGATGTCGCGTAGCTCGACGGCCCATTGTTGCCAGGGGGCTTTGAGCTGTGTGAGCGCTTCACGGCGCTCTTGCAGGCAGGCGTTGATCAGCTCGGCGGGCTCGCGGACTTCATCGGTGGGCCGTTCGCTGCCGAACAACGCGCGGACTCGCGGCATCAATGCGGCGGGACCGCCCCAGTTGTTGCGTACCCAGTTGAGCGCGTCGTCGTGCATCGGGTAGCAAAACAACCGCCAGTAGTCGCGCAGCACCTCACCGAGCAGGTCGCTGTGGTCGGTTTCCAGGGTCTGGGTGAACAGGCTACCGCTGTCGAAGGCGTGTTCGCGCAGCATGCGCTGGCACCAACTGTGGATCGTCGAGACGGCGGCTTCGTCCATCCATTGCGCGGCGATGTCCAGGCGGTTGGCACAGGCGGGCCACTGTTCGGGTGGATACTCGTCGCGCAGATCAGCGATCAGGGCGTCAGGCTGTTCAATTTCTTCGCGGAAGAACCGCGCGGCCTCGGCAAGACGAATGCGGATGCGTTCGCGCAGCTCTTTGGTGGCGGCGTCAGTGAATGTCACTACCAGGATTTGCGGCGGCAACAGCTCGCGACCAAAGCCGGACGCTTCGCCACCGTGGCCGAGGACAAGGCGCAGGTAGAGGGCAGAGATAGTGAACGTCTTGCCGGTACCGGCGCTGGCTTCAATCAGCTGGCTGCCCTTGAGCGGGAAGGCAAGGGCTAAAGGTTTGCTGGTCATGCGCCGGCCTCCTCACCTGTGAGTGATCGCCATGGGGCGTTGATCAGCGGGCGATAGAGGGTTTCGCACCAACCTTCGAATTCTTCGCTGGCGATGAGCGCGGCGTAGTCGGGGAATTGCCGAGTGAGCGCTGGGGTTTCGCGACGCTCGCCGTCGGAGGTCAGGCCGTCGCCTTCGTAGGCTTTACTGGCGGCCGCCTGGGCCTTGGCAGGATCGGTTTGACCGAGCCAGGCGAAGGCGGTTTTGACAGCTACGGGTAACGGTTTACTCATGCCTGCGTGCCAGGCGAGCAGCAAGTTGCCGAGGATTTCCTGTGCGATGGATTTATCCAGAGGCGGCAGGAGCAACGTGTCGTCGCTAGCCACCAAGCCGGTGCTTAACGGCAGGCCGCAAGCGCAGGCAACCACGTGATTGACCCAAGGGCGGATAAGGCGATGCCACTTGCGGGTCTTGATCGAACCAATGCTGTTGGGAATGGTGGTGACGCTTAGCAACCCGCCATCACTGCGTCGATGCAGACCGCTGATCCAGCCTTCCAACTGAACACCCTCATGTTCAAAACTGACAGGTTCGGCGCCAGTATGTTGGGTGGGCCAGAGAGCCAACAATTGTCGATAGCGTTGCAGAAGGTCGGGTAAAGGCTCCATCAGTTCGTTGCGGAGGCATTCGCCGAAACCGACCATGGGCAACAGGCCACTGCCTTGCAGTCGCAAGGCCTGGGCGTTCAGGGCCTGGTCGAGATGATCGGGGTTAGTGAGTGCAGCGTTCAGCAAGCTGTCACTCAGGCTATAGCGTTGCAGTGCGTCGAGGACAAAGGGCTCTTCGTCGGCCAACGGCACTTCGGCGGCTTCGAAGAATACTTTCAGACGTTGGCTAAAGAAGTGTTTGGCCGGGTTGCGCAGGAAGTCTTGTAACTGGCCGAGGCTCAAAGGCTCTTCCTGTTCGTGCGGTGGCAGGTCGTGTTCTGTTGAGGGCGCGTCGCAGGCTACGTGAAGCAATTGCCATTCGCGGGCGAAGCTGAACAGCGCGTCGCCCTCATGGAAGTAGCGGGCGCTGAACGGTTGCAGCGGATGCTCTTGGGTCATGGCTTCGATAAGCGCTTCATCGCTGTTTGCGTGATGCCAGCCGCTGGCGAGATGGTCGCGCAGTTGGCCGATCAATACCGAGGCAGGACGATCGCTATTGTCGCGGATGCTGCGACCCACCCAACTGATGTAGAGCTGGTCACGCGCTGAAAGCAGGGCTTCGAGCAGCAGGTACCGATCGTCTTCACGGCGTGAACGGTCGCCGGGGCGGTAATCACTGCCCATCAGGTCGAAGTCCAGCGGTGGTTGGGCGCGGGGGTAATCGCCGTCGTTCATGCCGAGCAGGCAAACGAGCTTGAACGGGATCGCGCGCATGGGCATCAGGGTGCAGAAATTAACAGCCCCGGCGAGAAAGCGCTGGGACAGGCGCCCTTGGTCCAGGCCAGCCAGCCAGGCTTCACGGACTACGGTGAGCGGTAACTCGTCTTGTAGGCCCACGGACTCGCAGGTTTCCAGCCAGGCCTCTCGGAGTTGTTCAAGTTGGCCCAACAGGTAGTCGTCGTGTTCGCTGCTCGGCAGAAAGAACAGTTGCATCAGGCGTTGCAGGCGTTCGCCCCACGTCTGCGGAGGCGCGGGGTGCGACAGCGCTTGATGGGCGTCACTGAGTGCGTCGAGTAAGGCGACCAGCGGGCCGATCAGGGCGGCGTCGAGACCACCGATTTCGTCGTAGGGCTCGATGCCGTCGCACGCGGCGCCGGTGCCTACGGCGTAACCGAGCAACATGCGGCGTAGGCCGAAACGCCAACTGTTTTGTTCCAGATCCGTGGGCAGGCCCAGGCCTGCGCGCTGTTCGGCGTTGAGGCCCCAGCGGATGCCGGCGCCTTCAATCCAGCGGTGCAGTGTGGGCAGGTCGCGTTCCTTGATGGCGAAGCGTTCGCGCAGGGCAGGAACGTCAAGCAGATCGAGGATTTCGCTGACAGGGAAGCGGCTGTCGGGGAGTTTCAGCAGATGTTCGACGGCGATCAGCAGAGGGTCGCGGCCGCGCTGGCCTTGGTCAGTCAGGGTGAATGGGATGAAGCGCGGGTCGTTGCGCTCAAGCTGGCCGAACACGGCGCGGATATGCGGCGCGTAACTGTCGACGTAGGGGACCATGACGATGATGTCCCTGGGACGCAGCGTGGGGTCGGCGCTAAACCGTTGGAGCAGTTGGTCGTGGAGGATTTCTACTTCGCGTTGAGCGCTGTGAGCGATGTGGAAGCGGATTGAGGTATCTCGCTCCAGATCGACGGCAGGCCATAGTTCGCGGGTTTCATTGAGTGGGCGCAGTTCGAGGATATCGTCCTGGAGCTGATTGAGCAGCGTGGTGGGATCGCTGTCACTGAACAGGTCGATACGACCATCGCGGAACGCTGCACGGTAGCTGTTGGGGTCATCGTAGCTGTCTAGCAAGCTGATGTAGTCACGGCCTTGTTTGCCCCAGGCAGCCAGTAGCGGGTGGGCGTGCTGGTGCAGCGTTTGTGGATCGATACTGACCGGCATGCCGGATTTACGCGCTTGGCGTTTGTATTCGTTACGCAGCAGGTCTTTGTCGGCGACGATGTCGGACCAATGATGGCGACACGGGTTGTGTACGCAAAGCAGGACTTGGCTGAATCGTGCGAGCCCGGCAAGGGCTTCCAGCGCCTGTGCTGGCAACGAGGAGATTCCGAAAACAATGACTCGGGATGGCAGCCCTGATGGGGCGCTTTCGAGCGTATTGATGCGTTCGATGAAGCGTTGGTGGACGCCTGCGCGGCTTTCGGCCATGCCTTCTTCACCGACATCCAACAGCAGTGCGCGCCACAGTTCGGCTTGCCAGCAGTTAGCAGGATTGAGCGGTTTGGCGTCGCCTCGGCCGTTACGCAGTTGGTGGCGGCCGGCAGCCCAGTCTTCCAGCCAGTCGGCGCGGTAGACCTGGTATTGGTCGAACAAGTCAGCCAGGCGCTCGGCGAGTTGGTAGCGTTTACGCAAGTCGGTGTCGTGGGTGAGGAAGCGCTGCAACGGTTCGAAGTGTGGCTGATCGATAAGCTCTGGGAGCAGGCGCATCAGGCGCCACGTCAGGGGGGCCTTATCGAGCAGGGACTGGGGTGGGATTTCGTCACGGCCAAGGACCATGCGGTAGAGCTGCCACATGAAGCTACCGGGCAGTTGCACGTCAATTGCTGCAGCGATACCGCAGCCGCCCATGTCGTCCTCTTCCGGATCTTCAGCCAGGGCCAACTTGAGCCATTGAGCGATGCCGTTGCTTTGCACCAGGGCGATTTCGTTTTCCAGGGGCGCCAGGGGGTAGCGGCGCATCCAGCTGACCACCAGGCTGCGCAGTTCATCCAGGCGATTGCCGTGAACCACCATGAATCCAGCGCTGAGGGACGTCGCATCCGGCATAACGGCTTCCTTGGGAAAAGCAAAATCGAGGGTGCGACTTTAGCACTGTGGACAGTTATTGGCGGAATTGGGATGTAGATGTCTTTTCGACCGCCCAAAACAAAACCCCTGTTTGCGTTAGCAAACAGGGGTTTCGGAATTTAATCTTGACGATGACCTACTCTCACATGGGGAAACCCCACACTACCATCGGCGATGCATCGTTTCACTACTGAG
>NZ_CAXAOY010000022.1:0-96176 GCF_963970975.1 Pseudomonas sp. RA_15y_Pfl1_P11 | reverse complement strand
AACGGGGTCGAACACGGCGACTTTGATGTCCAGTTCGACCAGTGCGGTGAGGCCATCGATGGACTTTCGAAAGTCTACTGGCTTGGGGTAGAGGTAGACTTTTTCGACGCTGGCATTGGGACGCATCATGGTGGTGGGCTCCTGAGGGAAATCGGGAGCACAGCATCAGCCGTCAGCTATCTGCTTGAAATGTGGGGTTCGTGGAGCGGATACGCTATTGGCGCTTACATGCGCTTCGCATATGACCTTTACAGCCTGAAGCACGCCATCGAGGTCCAGAAGCTGCTTATCGACCGAATCAAATGCCCCGAGAACTTCCCGGGGGCGTTGTATGAGGTGCGGGTCGCCGCAGCCCTGCTTCGGGCAGGCTTCAGTCTGCAGCACCAAGATGAAACTGACAGACGTACTACTCACGTTGAGTTCATCGCTACGGACACTATGTCCGGTGCGATCTACGCCGTGGAGGCCAAGCGACGAGAAGGGGCGCGGATGAAAATCAACAGGCAAATGAATCGCGCTTTGAGCAAAAAGTCGGATCATCCTCGCATTGTTTTCATCGACACAAATGACGGACGCCTGGAGCTCGGCAGAGGACATCCTAATCCTGTAGCGCTTGTGGAGGCTGAAAACCTCTTAAAGCTGTATGAGCGAGATCCTACTGGGCAGAAGCTTCCGTGGGCTTATGTCATAGTCACCTTCGATCCAGAGGAGCATCACCTTGATGCTATTGATCTGCCTTCTGGAATGCTGCTCTGGGGCTTCCATCTCGAAGATCTTCACCCTGGGCTGAAAACCCTACTTCAACAGGTCAAAGTCAGGCGTCGGCACGCGCCAGTCTTCGCGCTGCTAGATTCTATGCAAAAGCACCGACGCATTCCCGCTACGTTCGATGGAGAGGCCGAGTCGTTCTCTGGCGGAGTTCCCAAGGCACGGCTACAGGTTGGCCAGCGGATCGAGGTACCAGGGCCTAGCGGGGCGCAGATCGAGGCAACGCTAGAGAATTGCGTCGTCATGCCGAAATCGAGAGAAGCATATTGTGTCGCTTGCAGCGACGATCAACAGCGCTTCATAGTCAAGATTCCGTTGACGGATGATGAGCTAAAGGCACACTCCCAGCACCCTAAGACCTTCTTTGGAGTTATTGATAGTAATGCTGGCCGCTTTTGTCCGAAGACCGACTTGGACTGGTTCGACTTCCTCTGGGAAACATACTCGAGCAGCACGAAAGAGAAACTGATCGAACTCATGGACCATGCTCCTGACATTGAACAATTGAAGGAGATGACCCAACAGGATTTGGCCGACGAATATTGCGCTCGAATGGCAAGCGCAATGATGGAAGCGCATGCGGAAAAGATCTAATCGATTCAGCGGCTCTAGCCCCGCAAAAATTCTAGTGCCTGAGAGCGACGAAAATTATCGCACTTGAATGAGCTTTGAGTGCTCCCATGAGTCGGCTCATCCTATTTCTCACGACGATTGAACGATCGCGTTCCACACTCGAGATTTTGCTTCCAAATGTCCGCACAGGGCCGTTTTCTGCCCATTGCGAGAGGCAGAAAACGGCCCAATCTCATCACTTGTATGCAGTTTTTTCGAAATCACCGGGCCAGTATCGCGCTTTCTAACACTATGGCATTAGGGGCATAGTGTTGGATGGCCTGCAGAACAGCTTCGCGATCTTTTTCGCTAATACCTGATCCCAACGTTACCGTCATGTGGTCAAACATTAAGGTATCTATCGGCAGATCTATAAAATGAAGATCTGGCGATGGTGCTCCTATTCCCGAGAAATACCATTTTTCCATTAAATTGAGGAGTTCATGCTCATATTCATCAGGATTGTCTTCATAGGTTAGATCTGGCCCTCGAATCGCCACTAGCGTAAACCGAAACTCAGATTGATCTTCCCAATGTGCGGCCTTGATCCGGCATAACCTAGAGCCTCCGGTAATCTCAGTTATCTCTGGAGTTGAGCGAACGAACTGCTTCACATAGTCAGCAGGATCTTCGACATATAGAACGTCACTACCGAAGGATTCCTCGTCTGCCCATGGGATAAGCACAAAGCCTTTACCGAACATTGTTTCTTTTGTAAATGGTGCTGGCACGTCATCGAGTCTAAGCCCCAACTTGTTTAATTCTCCTTCCGGGGATTTGTATGGACGGCTAAGCTCAAGTCGCAGTTTTTTCAACGGAAATGGGGAAATTTTGAAGCTCAAACGAACGCCTCGGTGCTGATCCGCGTACCGGTACCACTGCCCTGATTTCTCAACAGTTGATTTGACCCATGAGTTTACAAAGTAAGCCTGCCGCGACAGGTGAAATGTTTCAAAAGGCAACTCCAAGAGGTCATCCAAGTGATCAGCTCTTGTAAACCGGAGCTTGCCGCTTTGTAGGATCAATGGAAGAGTAGATGCTCGCGTGTAGTGGTGAATTTCCATGGTTCAGCTCCTGAATGGACTTCTAGTCATAAATGCATAGCTAGCTAGTATGGCGAAATGATTGCGATTTGACTCAGTCTTACGAGAGTGTGATGACGACCACCTCGGGTTCAAAGCCGCTATTTCTGGATGTATGCTTTTGGCCGAGGCTGTGTAAAAACGCTTTCGAGCGCGTCAGGTACTCAAAGCCGGACTATAAATCGCGCATCTGCGCGAAATCCACATCTGCTGACGTGCCGATAAATTTCAGATTTAACGTAGACGCGCGCACTTCAATTTTGACAAAGCGTTTTTACACTCTGGGCCGAAAGCGGTCATAAGCCCACAGCCGCCACAGATAAGAAGCCGAAAAATATGAAGCCTTGTTTGTAATGAGAGGATCTAGCGAAGCGGAAGCTGTTTAGGCTTCCGCTTCTCTACTATCCGTCCTTTCTTTTGAGCTGAAGGTCAATGAAATCAAGCTCCGCCTTGATTGCATCAATTGTCAGCGTTTCGACTTTAGTATCTTTGTTTGCTCTCGTACTGAGCTTTTTCATGCCGGCCAAGACGACAATTATCCCGTTTAAATGAAGCTTTCGGGCCTTCAGGTAATCAGGCATCTTTGCGCTGTTCTGTGGTGGTTTGTTCATGGGGGGACCGTGGTATGCCCGAAACAACCTGTTTCTCGCAGGCTGCTTCGGGGAAGGTTTAATTTAAGCGGCCAATAGATCAATCAGGCTGTGTTGGCGAGAGCGATCTGCAAGTTCTTGCCAGGTCCAGCTTCCAAAGTGCTCGCCCTGTTCAGGGATATCCAGCTTCATCAGTGCCACCGGGTCACGACTAATCAGGTTGCGTGCAGCCCACAGCTTGCCGCCGGTCTCCAGCAGTGCTTCCGCGGCCTCATTCCATTGTTCTTCCAGCACAGTGTTCGCCAGGTGAGCCGCGTTGTTCTCGATCTTGGCACGTTCTTTTTGTGCTTCTGTGATGTGCAGATCAATCGTCACGAGCTCCTGCTCCAGCGCGGTGATGAGCAGCTGTTGGCGGCGGTGATGCTCAACCGCAGCCGTGAGGTTTTTTGCTGCCTTTTGAGCTTCGGCGTTGGCTGCTTTCTCGCCCTCTACATCGCCCCAAGCGACCGCCTGTGCATAAGCGGTGGCTGCGTCCGTTTCAGCTTGTCGAGCTTTTGCAATGTCTTCCTGATCGCTCTGGCGGACCTGCTGCAACCGTGTCTCAATGCTGTTGCGCTTTTCGTTGAGTTCCATCTCGTCGGCTTTCCAGGTCGCCATAGCGCTGATGTAGCCCGCAGCCAAGCTTTCACGGTTCGCCAGTGCCTCAAGGCGATCTATCTTTTGATTCAGGAGGTGGATTTCAAGCTCCCGCGAGTCGATGCGTCTTTTGTGATCGTTGATTTCATCCTGCACAGCCTTTTGTCGGCGCTGCTGGATCACCTCAGGGCTATCTAGTGCTACTTCCAAAGGCGCGAGATCGCGCAGAATGCTCTCCATTTCGAGGGTCATTTTGTCGCGGCGGTCTTTCAGTTCTTGGATAGTGTTCATCTGTATTGTCTCTTGGTATTGCGGTTTATAAGGATGGTTGAGCGGCTGGCGAGGCCGGGAATGAGCCGGCGCTACCTTGATCAGCAGGCATGCCGTCAAGCGGCCTTGGCCTCGTGCTCATCCGTTCCAGGGACTGTCTTCACCACATAGCAGCGTTGAGGTCCTAACCCGGGCAGGCGAATCAAGCTGTACGCCTTGCCGTCACTTCCCGGCTCAAGTACGCCCCGTTGCAGCAGCTCCTTGTTCACCGCACTGATGTTCATGCCTTTGAAGATCTCGGCCCTCCAAGCTTCAGGCAGCACGTAGTAGGTGTTGGTGGTGTGCAAGGCGTCGCCCATGCCGTGTTCCAGGGTCTTGCGAAAACCCAACCGATCAATCGTGCGTGGGCCGTGTTCATCGATCTTGGCGGCGGCAGATTCCCACCGGGTGAAACGGCTTTCTCCGAAGCGCTCGATCACCTGGCGCAGTCGCGCCAAGATCGCATCGCCTTCGAAGTTACCGGCGCCGCCGCGTTCGGCCAGCCACGCATGCAGGCACACACGTGCGGCGGTCGTGGCCGTACCGTCCGGCCAGCCGGTGACGCCGAATGCGGTGGCCAACTCTCCGGCCGCTGCTGCGAGGCCAAAGCGAAGGGCGGCACGCTGGGCCTGGCCGCTGGCCGAGGCGGGCAGGTTTTGGGTGATGAACTGCTCCACCGTGCGGCGAACAATCACCGCCCATCTGAGCATTTCTCCAGGCGCACACAGTGCATGCAGGAAGGCGGTGAGGGGCGTGCCGTAGTATTTGGCTACACGGGCCTTGAGCGCATCGGAGAGAGCGGCAGCGTCCTCAAAACCGTTCAGCGCATCGAACATGCCGAGGCCTTTACTGGCATCCGCAGGCACGGCGAGCATGCGTACCTCCATACCCGCTTTCAGCTCCTTGTTGGCATCCGCCATGTGCTGCGCCAATGTCTTCTCGCCCGTCGAGAGAAACAGCAAGCGCCACTCCTGCACCTGTCGGCCCGCTTGTCCTCGATCATTCGCACGGGCCTTACCGGTGCCATTGCCCAGCATGTAAACCGTTTCGCCAATGATGCGCGGGTCACACATACCGATTTCATCCAGCACCAAGAGGCCGTCTGAGTGTGCGGCGGCGATGGACTCAAGGGCGTTATCGGTGGAGCGCCACGAACGAACTAAGCGCGGCCCGCCATAGACCGAGGCAGCGACCTGCAAGTGAGTGGTCTTACCGCCGGAGCTGTCGCCGTACAGGTGGAAGCCGCCTGATTCATGCCCGAGCAGGTTCAACAGCGGGCCTGCAAAGGCCACTGAGACGACAAACGCTAAGCGGTGGTTGCCAACGCACAGCGCGCCGATATGCTGCTGCCATTGCTCCAGAGAGCCCGCCTCGCTGATCGGTGGCAGTTGGGCACCGGCCTCATAAAAATGCAGGTGCTCGGCGTGCGAGCCGATTTGCTGTTCTGGCAAAAGGAAGGCGTTGTCGTGCCAGCCCAGGCGCGTCACCAAACGGGCGCGCTGGGCACTGTCGAAGCCGCCGAGATAACTCTGCAGGTCATTGCGTGCGTTACGTCCGGATCGGCTTCCGGCAAGGCGCAGCCCCATGTCTACCAGTGGGCCGAGTACATCCTTGCCGAAGTCGCCGGTCATGGTTCGGGCCGGAATGTTCCAGCGTTTTTTGGCGCCATCCGGGTCGTCGAATTCGACCAATAAACCCCAGTTGTGCCCCTTGTCGTCGCGAGTGCGAGCGATGATTTCGAGAGGTGAGCACACAGGGCGCGCCTCGCCATCATCGCCCGAATAAAACACCCCTTCAGGCGTCAAGCGAAAGCCACCTGGCAACAGATCATTTTTCGATTTCGCCAGGCGTTTGGCGGGCGCCTTAGCCTTCGGTTGTTGAGGCTCTTTGGTCTCAGCGACGCTGCCGAAAAACTCACCGTCGCGCACCAGCTCGGCGACGTGGCCAGCGGTCCAGCCTTTGGCTAACGCATCCGCTGCATCGTCGCCGTCTGCCCATTTTCCACCCTTGATGAGCGTCGGCTTTCCGCCTTTGTTGCTGGGCTTGAGCTTGAACACGTCGAGCGAGATTCGTTGCACTGAAGCGGCGCCTAGCTCAATCAGCTTGAGCTCGATGGAGTCCATGCACGCCTTGCCGCTGGCATCGTTATCCGGCCAGAGCACCACCGTGCGCCCTTTGAGTGGTGTTAGGTCGACCTTGTGCCAAGAGTTTGAGCCGTTCGGCCAGCAGGTGGCTACGTGGTCGGGCAATAACTCAGCGGCGGCGTCAGCAGCCTTTTCGCCTTCACACAGCACCACACGCGCATCGGCGCGCTGTACCAGCTCATCCAGGCGCAGAAGTGGCCGAGGCTCCGGCAAGCCTTGCCAGCGCCATTGTGTGGTTTGCCCATCGGAGCGTTTGCACCAGGTCAACGGCGCAAAGACCTTTCGCGGTTTGCCGTCTTCATCTAGGCCCAAGTCGAAGCGATACAGCGCCATGACCGGCTGGCCCTGAGCATCGCGATAGATCCAGACTTTGGAAGGGGCGCCGTGTTGCCGGTGCTTGGCTGGGCACTTGTTCATGGCCTCTGCCGGGATCGGTTGAACCGCAATCCACTCCGACGTAGCGCTCTTGGCCGGTGCGCTTTTGGCAGTCGCAGAGCTAGCGGTAACATTGAGCAGATCCGCCAGCTTTTTGCAGGCTTCAACGTCCGTGCCGCCGTCGATGTAGCGCACTAGGTCGATCAGGTCACCGCCCTTATCGCCGGTGGCGAAATCCGCCCAAGTGCCTTTGCTCAAATTGACCTTGAGTGAGCCTGCACGTTTGTCCGTGCGTGTGGGGTTCGGTGCGGTGTATTCCTTTCCACCGTCGACGCGTTTGCCGTTCGGTAGCCAGTAAGTAAGGACGCGGTCGATGTTCTTCAGGGCGGCGCTTTTTACGTCGGCAAAGCTGGGGCGTTTTGAGGTGTTGCCGGTGCGTTGAGTCATAGTGCGGTCCTCGACTCAAGCAACGCCTCGTTCACGTCGTCGATCAGCGCCTTGGCCATCTCGCCGAGGTAGAACGCAGGCCAACTAAAACGCTCGCCCGCATCACTGATGGCGGCGTCAAGGATCAGTTGATTGGAGTGATGCAGAATCTGGGAGACGGCTTCAAGTGCATCCTCCAGCGGGATGCCGGCATTCACCCGAAACAGGTTTTGGCCGTTACCGTTGGCAGGGGAAAACTCGGAGCGTCCAAGCGTGATGGAGTGGGTCACAGCGCACCGCCTTTCTGGCCCATCGGCACAGAGGAGGCATCACCGTACATGGTGAGTGTTTTGATCAGGCCCAAGGTGCCGCGTACGTCCCAAATAACAGACGACAGCACGCGGTTGGACAGCAGGGGTTTATCGCCGTCTAAGTGGTCTTCCAGCAGCATGAGAACGGAGTCGGCACGGTCGAGCGCACAGGTGATGGCGTCTATAGGAAGACCGGCTTCGGCGTCTTGGCTGACGCAGAGTAGGTCCTCGGGCAGTGCAAAGCCTGGGAGCATGCTCATTGGGCACCCCCTGCGGCTTCCAAGGCTCTCGCCTTGGACATATGGGCGTTGTAACGGGAAAGGCGTGTAGCGAGGCTGGAGTTGGCGTGTAAAGCGGCGAGAGCCATAGCTCGATGAGCGGCGGCGCGAATTTTGGACGGATTTAGGGCGTGCATAGGTGGCGCTCCAAGTTTTGACTATGGAACTGCCACGATCCTTTCCACGGGATTGGGTGGCAGCTGTGCATGGGGTGGAAATACCGGGAAACTTGGAACCCGGCCAGGCCGAAGCCTGCCCACACACAGCCGCCATAACTCGAAATCGCAGGCGTAAAAAAAGACGCCTGCAATCGTAATGGGGGCGCCTGTGCGCCAAGTTTTCAAACGGGTTTCCACGCCCGGTCGCTGATTTTGCAGTGACGGCCAGAGAGTAACGTGCGTTTTTTGAAAGCGCAACTATGCAGATGGCTTGCGGATTTTTTCGATGCGGCATAAATTGATCAGGCATGTAGATTTACCTCAACGCCTCCGGTTGCCGCCGGGGGCGTTTTCGTTTCAGGCATGGATGTCCCAGCGAAGGGAGACAAAGGGCAACAGGTCACCTTCGAGGCAGGCGCGCGCATCCTCGTAGGCGTCGATTTGTTGGCCTTCGTCGACGATGATTGCTTGAGGGGCTTGGCAGGGAACTGACAATGCGCACCAGATGCCATCTCTCCATCGCATCACCATGACGTCCCGGTTAAGGCGTTTTTGCTCCGTACGGTAACGTTCAAAACGCTGCATACCGCGTGATGAGAAACCCACTTTTCTGAGTACAGAAAAGGGCTGCAAGATGGCCCTGTTGGCAGCTCGATTTTTCATGCTGCCACCTGATCGCGGGCAGCGATGCGTGCACGTGTCCATGCCTGAACTTCCCCCAATACCCACGCAACCGGAGCGCTTCGGGCATTGCTGTTACTCAGCTTTACCGGCAACGGGAATCCGCTTTCAGGTTGACGCATCAGCTTGTAGATAGTCGGGCGTGCGAGTCCTACGATTGAAATGACCTCGGGCATGCGGATGAGGGTCATGGAGGGGTCATGCGAGGGAATTGCTTTTAATACGGTAGTCATAGCGAGCTAACCCTTTGTTAATTGAGACAACGGGTCATACGCTACGCAGGGGAGGGAGAGTGGACTGTGTCCGCTCCCTTTTTATTTCAGAGGTCTAAGGCCCAGAGCGGTCAAATGCTCTCGAATAGTTTTTTTTGTGCCGTGGCTCTTCTGTTCGGAAAGAATATTGGTCAGTTCAGCATCGGTCAGACTTCGCATTTCAATTTTCCGACCGTTAATGATTTGCTCAGCAGCCGCCTTGATTTTTGCTCGTCTATCCATTGTGTCGGTCTGTATTTTTGAGCTGGGATCTCGGTTCCCCTTACCGGCTTCCTGACCTCGTCTTGTCGCCTTTGTTGAAAAGGCGTCGTCGAGAATTCGATGCATCAGGTTTGATGTGTTGAAGCCTTTTTTAAACACATCCATCCGCTCCACTTGGCGATAAAGGCTCGCCATCAACAGAGCCTGATTCGCTTCGCCTAGTAACGTCGCGAATTCTTCTCGTGCCCTGATTTCGTTCCCGCTGCTGCGGTCCCGTTCTTTTTCGATCAGGGCAAGGTACTGGCGGGGTGAGTCATGTTTCAGCTGCTCTATCAGGTCTGCATCAATGTCGTAAGTGGTGAGCTCAAGGTCGAACAGCCAATTTGCAAGCGTCTCCACAGCCTGCATTCCCATTACCAGGGCAAAGGTAGCCGCAAGCTGTGAGTCTGCTGCGGAATGACTCACCCCAAGAAACCGTCGAATGACACTGGGCAATGAGCCTGCCTCTGAATAACTGGCATGCTCGCTAATGGGATCGCGAAGTCGATAAAGGGTTTTTGTTACCGACTCTGCACACGGAGCGTAGGAGCCCTCCTCAAGCCAGAACGACGTAGCCGTGTTGATTAGATCAAAGGCATCTCTGAAGTGTTCGTTGAACTGCGGAAACAGCACAAGGCTGCGAACGGCTGCCTCAACGTCGTCCTGATCCCACACTAGGCACGTTACGTCGAAGCCTGCGATTTCTAGTTCGAGCTCTTCTGGCTCGAAGCCCCGCTCAAAGTCCATTTAGATCTCCCCGCCGCCCCGAAGTCGATAGGCTGTTACAGCGATTTGCAGGTGGAAGCGACAATGCCAGAAGGGTTGCGGGCGTGGCCTTTCTGTAACACGACTGCTCGATGTAACACGTGGTGCGCAGAAGTTTTGTAGTGCGTGTAACGCCAGATATCGTCAATAAAAACAATTGGTTAACGGTATTCGTAACGCGCGTAACACCCGTAACACCGTTTTTGAAGGGGTATAGGGTTAACGGCTTCACACTGCCTTCCCAAATTGACCTTGCACTACATTGCCGGCCTCTAGGGAATCGAGATGGTCGGCGTACCATTGCATCATCTGTGTGCGCTGCTCAAGGTACTGAGCCTTGTTGTAAATCCCACGAACACCTTGTGCCTTGTGGCTGAGTTGGGCCTCGATATGGTCAGCAGGATAGCCATGCTCGTTGAGGATTGTGCTGGCGATGTGGCGGAAGCCATGACCTGTCTGGCGGCCTTCGTAACCAAGGCGCCGGAGTGCCATAAGGAAAACGGTATCACTTCGAGGTTTGGTGCGGTCGCTTCGACCTGGAAACAGGAGTGGGTAAGCGCCGGTTAGTTGCCGAAGCTCTATCAGTGCTTCCACTGCTTGAGTGCAGAGTGGCACCAGGTGCTCACGACCTTTCTTGCGACCCTTGCGCTCGACTGGAACGGTCCACAGTCTTTTGTCGAAATCGAACTCTACCCATTGTGCCTCTCGGAGTTCGCTGGGGCGTACAGCCATCAGGGTCAACAGCCTCAGGCCAAGCTGAACATCTTTGGCGTGGGGGTAGGAGCGTATCGCTCGGAGTAACCCTGGAAGCTCATCGGGGGAAACGTGGGCGTAGTTCTCTGCCTTTCCCGAGGACAGAAATTTATGCACACCCTCCAACGGATTGTTGACTGCTCTGCCGGTCACTCGGGCCAGGTCATAAATATCTTTGCAGTAAGCCCTCACACGGCTCATCTGTTCCAAAATCCCCTGACGCTCAAGCCCTCTCAATAGCTCCATCCACTCCATCGACATAATTGAGGTGTAGGGGCGTTTACCGAGCGAGGGGAATACATGGCGTTCGAGTGCGCCAAGTATCCTTTTGGCCGTACCAGCATCCCAGCCGCTTAGGCGAGACGTGTGCCACTCCCTTGCCAATGCTTCAAAGGTGTCGTTGGCCGCGTCGATCTCGGCGGCTTGGCGAGCTTTCTTGGATGTGATCGGGTTCTTACCTTCCGATGCGTCTGCGCGTAGATCAGCAGCTTTCTGCCGAGCGAAAGCGCCGCCCACTTCCGGGTAGCCGCCAAGACCAAGCCACGACCATTTGCCGTCTGGCTTCTTGTAGCGTAATTCCCAGGACTTTTGGCCGTTCGGCTTGACCCTGAAATACAGCCCTGGGCTGTCTAGTTCGCGGTATGCCCCGGCCTCAGGCTCCAGGCTGGAAAGTGTAGTGTCAGCGAGAGGGCGCCGCTTGATATCGGTGCGTTTCATCCTTGTATGCCTTCAGTTCAATTATTTATGAAGCATACACGTGGGCATACACGGTGGGGAAGGATAGGGGTAGATAGAGGTGGACAGCCAGAAACAAGAAAGCCCGCACGAGGCGGGCTTCTTGAGGTGATTCATAGACTGCTGTAGACATCTATGGATCGGTACTTGGTGGCTACACAGGGACTTGAACCCCGGACCCCAGCATTATGAATGCTATGCTCTAACCAACTGAGCTATGTAGCCAAGTGGCGCGCATTATTCGCGTAGAACGGAAATGCGTCAAGCATTTATTTTGAATTTTTATCTACGCTTTCAACTGTTTAAGCGAAATCACCGGATCTGGCGACGAGTGGTTCGTGATTCACCCTGTCGAGTCCCAAAAAAGCCTGATCGCGTTGGGCAGATATCCCTGCCGCCCAACGCGTGGTATGGCTTTAAGGAAGCTGCGAGTTGTGAGTGGCGCGTTTAAGCTGTTCACGCGCCCTTGAAAGGCGCGAGCGAACAGTGCCGATAGGAATGTCCAGTGCGTCGGCTGTGTCCTGGTAGCTGCCGTCGGTTTCCAGTGAGGCGTATAGCGTCTTGCGCATTTCCAGCGGCAAGTGGTCGATGGCGCTCAGGGTTTTTTCCAGGCGACGGTTCACCTCAAACTCCCAATCCAGGTTGTGGTTGTCTTCCTGGCCATGCCACAGCGACTCATCAAATTCGCAATGCACAGGCTTGGCGTACAGGCGCCTGAAGTGATTGCGGATAAGGTTCTGCGCGATACCACACATCCAGGTACTGAGTGTGGCATTGCCGCTGAAACGCTCTCGGTTGCGCCAGGCTTCCAGGTACGTCAATTGCAGAAGGTCGTCTGCATCTTCCGGGTTGAGGACGCGCTTGTGAATGAAGCGCCGCAGTTTTTTTTGCTGATCGTCTGTCAGGTGAAGCATGAATTGAGGCGAGCTGCCAACGAGGTGCGCTAAAGCTTCAATAGGGATATTCATGATTGTTTCCTTGGGGTAGACGCCGTCGAAAGTGTGTCGACGGGAACCCCTTTTGCACTGGCTGTGCCAAGAAAAAATCTTTGCTAACTCATTAATTTATATAGATAAATATTTTGAAATAACGCGTTTTTGTGCAATGCCTTGCGCAGAGCTCTGAAGATCTGTGCAAGTCTTTTCAAATGTGTCGCTGGATCCGGCTGGATGGAACCGTTTGAGCAGGCCTTGCCACACAGGGAAACACTCTTCCTGTTCAGGTCTGTCCATGAAAGTCGAATCCTCCCCCGATGTGCAAACGGTCCGTCCTCTGGATCAACCTGCTGTCATCCAGGCCTCTACGCCTGCGCCCGTCAATGGCGTGGATGAGCTCGCCTACCTGTTCAACCTGGAAGTGGAAAACAATAGCCAGCCCTTGAGTCAGCGGAAGATGAGCGTGCACGTGCCTCCGATCGAGCATATGGCGGAGCTTTATCGTCAGCTAGGTCATCCGGCCAAGAAGACCCTGGCGATGATTTCTTTGCTGGTCAGGGAAGCGCTACGGCAGCGGGCAGACGTTGGAGAATTGCTGAAGCTTTCCGAAGGCGACCCCGCGCGCGCGTTTGTCGTGCTCAAATATGTGGCGGCCCAGGCAGACACTGACGTGCGACCGTCCGAGGCGGCATTGGCGCGTGATGCCATGGCCAAGCTGCAGGTCCGCTTCAAAGGGGAGATTCAGGCCGGCCTGAACATCGCCGTGGCACTGCAGGCGGCCAGTGTCGATCCGCAGGAGCGCCAGGCGCTGCGTACGCTCTACTACGCCAGTGTGGTCACGCGCCAATCGTTGTCGACGATGATGCAGGCGTTGCTCGGCGTGTACGGCGGCGAACGGTTTGCCGACGGGCTCAACGTGATGCGCAAAGCGCTGGCGGACGATATCGCGGCCAAGGTGTCGTCAATGCCGACACCGCTGTTGCGCACGTTGTTACTGGGCCTGCAAAGCTGTGGGCAGTTGAGCGGGGTGCTGGCGGGTTGTCATGCGCTGCTCCAGCGCCTGGGCATCAATCACGACGCAGTGAGCTTGCTGCAGCGCATGCTGAGTTTCGCCGGTACTGGTATCACCGCTGCTGAGATTCTACGGATCGGCGATGAACTGGCGGGTGGTCCGAATGCCCAGCAATTGGTGGCGCTCAATGCCCTTTACCCCTTGGTCCAGCAATTGCCCTTAGCGTTATGGCTCGACAGTCGAGTGCGTGAAGAAACCCTTCGTGGCTTCCTGGCGGTGATGGGGGAATTGGATCGGCTCGCGCGTGGCCCTGCACGTTTTCCGAGTGAACTGGGGGCCATGGCGTGACGGCAATTTCGGCCATCAACCGCTTTTTGCTCAAGGTTGCGCAGCGCGCCGAAGTGCTGGGCGCTGTGGTGGTGCTGGCCATCGTCTTCATTTTTATCGTGCCGTTGCCCACCTGGTTGGTGGACATTCTGATCGCGCTCAACATCTGCATCTCGTGCCTGCTGATCGTGTTGGCACTGTACCTGCCGGGCCCCCTGGCGTTCTCTTCGTTCCCGTCGATTCTGCTGTTGACCACCATGTTTCGCCTGGCGCTATCGATCGCGACCACGCGCCTGATCCTGCTGGAGCAAGACGCCGGTGACATCGTCGAAGCCTTCGGCAATTTTGTGGTCGGCGGCAACCTGGCCGTGGGGATGGTGATCTTCCTGATCCTGACCCTGGTCAACTTCCTGGTGATCACCAAGGGCTCGGAGCGGGTGGCCGAAGTGGCGGCGCGGTTCAGCCTGGATGCGATGCCCGGCAAGCAGATGTCCATCGACAGCGACCTGCGTGCTGGCCTGATTGACGGCATGCAGGCTCGGGACAAACGCGAGCAGTTGTCGCGCGAGAGTCAATTGTTCGGGGCTATGGACGGGGCCATGAAGTTCGTCAAGGGTGATGCCATCGCGGGCTTGATTATCGTTGTGGTCAACCTGTTGGGTGGCTTCTCCACGGGCATGTTCCAACATGGTTTGAGTGCTGCGGATTCAATGGCACTGTATTCGGTGCTGACCATCGGCGACGGCCTGATTGCGCAGATTCCGGCGCTGCTGATTTCTCTCACCGCCGGCATGATCATTACCCGTGTGGCACCGGACGGACGCAAGGGTGCCAGCAACATGGGCGCCGAAATTGCCCGGCAAATGACCAGCGAACCCAAGAGTTGGATGATCGCCTCGGTGGGGATGCTTGCATTTGCCGCAGTACCCGGCATGCCTACCGGGGTGTTTATCCTTATCGCGACGATAACCGGTAGCTTGGGGTACTACCTGATGCGCCAGCGTCAACGGCAGGAGCAACCCGAAGCTGAAGCCGCAGAAGCGGTGCGTCCCGAAGAGAACGGTCGTGAGGACTTGCGTGGGTTTGATCCGTCAAGGCCATACCTGTTGCAGTTCTCTCCGGTGCTGCGAGGGACGCCTGAGGTGACGGATCTTGTCCACTCGATTCGCCAGGCCCGGAACGCACTGGTCGCCAATATCGGCTTGACACTGCCACCGTTCGAGGTGGAGCTCGATGATTCGCTCGCCGATGATGAAATGCGCTTTTGTGTGCATGAGGTACCGATGGTCAAGGCCTCGGTGGTCACTCATGTGGCGGTTGAGCGTAAGGCGCTGACGGTCGAGCCTGCACACGCGATACCGGGTTTGGCAGATCGCGATGAACAGCATTGGGTCTGGCTGGCGCCGAATGATCCGCTGCTCGATGATCCACAGGTGGAACGCTTCACCGCGGCGAGCCTGATCGTTGAGCGCATGAAGCAGGCAATGATGCTCAGCGGGCCCCAGTTCCTGGGGATTCAGGAGAGTAAGTCGATCCTTAGTTGGCTGGAGCACAACCAGCCGGAATTGGTTCAGGAGCTGCAGCGGATCATGCCGCTGTCGCGTTTTTCAGCGGTGTTGCAACGCTTGGCCAGCGAAGGTGTGCCGTTGCGGGCTGTACGACTGATTGTCGAGTCACTGATCGAGTACGGCCAGCATGAACGTGAGCCGGACGCGCTGGCCGACTACGCGCGCATTGCGCTCAAGGCACAGATCTACCATCAGTACAGCGAAGCCGACGGTCTGCATGCCTGGTTGCTGTCGCCGCAGACCGAAAACATCCTGCGTGAAGCGCTACGCCAGACGCAGACCGGGGTGTTCTTCGCACTCGACGACGAACATAGCGCGGCGTTGGTCGGGCTGCTCAACCAAGCCTTCTCGGTGCGCCCGAAACTCAAGAGCGTGATGTTGGTGGCGCAGGATTTGCGCAGCCCCCTGCGGACCTTGTTGCTGGAAGAATTCAACCACGTGCCGGTGCTGTCCTTTGCCGAGCTGAGCAGCACGTCCAAGGTCAAAGTACTGGGTCGTTTCGACCTGGGCCAGGATGAATTGATGCGCGGTGCGGTGGCATGAAGGTTGGTCTGGGTTCAGCACGGAGGGCTCGGTGATGTTCGAGCTGCGAGTGCTTGATGGGCTGCATCAAGGCGCTGCGTTGCCATTGTTTGGGGAGCAGTGGAGCATCGGTGCACACGCCGATGCTGACTTGGTGCTGAACGACCCGGGCATCGCCGAGCAGCATGCGCGGCTGCGACTCATCGACTCGAACTGGTCGGTGCAGGCTGAAGCGGGGCTTTTGCAGGATGCCGATGGTCAGATGTTGTCACAGATCGCACGCCTGGCGCTCAACGTCACGTTTTTGGTCGGCAGTGTGCGGCTGTGTGTGACCTTGGCCGATGAACCCTGGCCCCAGGCGCCCGCCCCCGTAGCGACAGCGTCGCCACGGGTCAATGAGCCTGCACGGGCGCTTAAGTTATCGGCCATCTCGCATTCGCAGCAGAAGCGTCTGATTACGCTGGTGCTGGTGGTGACGGTCATCTTTGTTGTGGTGGGCATGGCGTCCACCGGGAAGCCCGAGGCCATGGCTTCCTTGATGCCGCCTGTGGTGCAGAAACAGGAACTGGCCTCACCGTTTGAGGTACGCCAGCAGTTGTTGAAGATGCTCCGCGAACGGGAATTGAGCCAGCGAGTCGGTTTGCAAGTGATCAATGGGCAGGTCGCGCTCAGTGGGGACGTCTCACAGGATGAAGTGGACCTGGTCGCGCGCATGCTCAGCCGCTTTGGCGCGCAGTTCGACAGCGCGGTGCCGGTGATCAGCCGTGTGCGCGTACGCGATGGGACGTTGCCGTTCAAGATCGTACAGATCGTAGGTGGGCCCAATGGTCATGTGGTCCTGGAGGAGGGCAGTCGACTTTTTGTCGGGGATGAGGTGGACGGCCTGCGCCTAGTGTTGATCGACAACAGCAAGGTGGTCTTCGATGGCGTGCAGCGTTATGAGGTGCGCTGGTGAGCGCGGAACTGCAAGCACGCCTCGACGCCTGGCAGCAGCGCCAGGCCCAGTCGTTGGCCACTTTTGCGCCTGTGACGATGCGAGGTCGCATTCAGCGAGTCAATGGCATGTTGCTGCAGTGCCGGCTGCCTCAGGCGCGTATCGGTGATTTGTGTCGGGTGGAGAAAAAACCTGGCGACTACATGTTGGCCGAGATCATTGGTTTTGATCAGCAAGATGCCGTGCTCAGTGCCTTGGGCAACCTGGAAGGGGTGCGGGTGGGCGCTGGCGTGGAGCGTCTTGGTGTAGCGCATCGGGTCCAGGTCAGCGACGCATTGCTGGGCCAGGTGCTGGATGGTTTCGGGCGGCCGATCACGGGAGAAGGCCCCAGTGCGTTTGTCGAGGCCGACTTGCCGGACACGAGTGCGGTGTTGTGTGAGGCGCCGTTGCCCACCGAGCGCCCGCGGATCAACCGCGCGCTGGCCACCGGGGTGCGCTCTATCGATGGCCTGCTGACGCTGGGCGAGGGTCAGCGCGTGGGCCTGTTCGCGGGGGCGGGCTGCGGCAAGACCACCCTGTTGGCCGAGATCGCCCGTAACGTTGAGTGCGATGTCATCGTGTTCGGTCTGATCGGCGAGCGGGGTCGGGAGCTGCGTGAGTTCCTCGATCATGAGCTCGATGAGCAACTGCGTTCCAAAGCAGTACTGGTGTGTGCCACGTCCGATCGTTCCAGCATGGAGCGCGCCCGTGCGGCCTTCACGGCGACTGCATTGGCTGAAGGGTATCGGCGCAAGGGGCTTCGCGTGTTGCTGCTGATCGACTCCCTGACCCGGTTCGCCAGGGCCCAGCGCGAAATCGGCCTGGCCGCCGGCGAACCCCTCGGTCGTGGCGGCCTGCCGCCTTCGGTGTACAGCCTGTTGCCGCGGCTGGTGGAGCGCGCCGGGTTGACGCGTGAAGGGGTGATCACGGCGATCTATACCGTGTTGATCGAGCAAGACTCCATGAACGACCCGGTGGCTGATGAGGTTCGCTCGCTGCTCGACGGTCATATCGTGCTGTCCCGCAAGTTGGCCGAGCGCGGGCACTACCCCGCAGTGGATGTGCTGGCGAGCCTGTCGCGGATCTTGAGTAACGTCGCCGAGGCTGCGGATATCCAGGCGGGTACGGCGTTGCGGCGTTTGTTGTCGGCCTATCAGCAAATCGAACTGATGCTCAAGCTAGGTGAATACCAACCTGGCAGCGATGCCTTGACTGATCTGGCGGTGGACAGTCGCCAGGCGGTCGACAATTTCTTGCGCCAGGACTTGCGTGAGCCTGCACCGATGGAGGGGACGCTGGCGCAACTCAAGGAGCTGACGGCCTATGTCCCTTTCTGATGTGTTGCTCGGTGAAGTCGAGACGTTGCGGCGCCTGCGTCGGCACCGGGCAGACCGGGCCGAACGTGCCTTGCGTGAGGCCAAGCGAGCCCAGCAGGCTCTGCTCGCGCATATCCAGCAGGCCCAGGATGCGCTTGAGCAAACCCGGCAGGAGGAGGCCCTGCAAAGTGCTCAGTTACTCAGCCAGCACCAGGGGCAGGTACTGACCCTGCAGGCCCTGAAATCCTGGGGAACCCAGGAGCGCTCCTTGTCGGCCAGCACCCGACGAGACATGGGGCAGTTGGAAGCCTTGCGGGGCCAGCGGGAAGAAAAGCAGACCCGCGTTGGCAGTGCCCAGAAACAGGTCACGGAATGCCTGCGGCAGGTGGAAAAACTTCAGGAGTTATCCCTTTTACTGGCGCAGGAGCCGATATGACCCAGGTTTCAGATAAACCCGCAGAACGCCCGCAGCTGCGGGAAACACGCGAGGCGCGAGAGTCGGGAATTGCAGGCGTAGTGCCCGCGGAGTTGACGCGGTTATTCGCCCAGTTTTGGGCCGATGACGGTGACGGCTCGGGTGCGGGAACTTCTCTGTCGGGAACGAAGGGCGTGGAGGGTGCAGCCATGATCGAGGCGCTTGCCGAACAACTGGCACCTCGTCTGCAGGCCGCTTCGCAGTGGCCGCTTCAGGCAGTGTTGTACCTGCCTCGCCTGGGGCGGATCAACGCCAGTGTGCGTCGCGAGCAGGGTGCTTGGAGTATCGACCTGGACGCGGAGGAAGAGGCTACTGCGCGTTGGCTCAGCGGCGTGCGGCAACAGGTTGAGGGCCGGTTTACGCAAATGCTGGGGCGGCCAGCCAGCGTGTTAATGGCCAATGTCGGCTTCGCATGATGGTGCCGCTGCTGACACTCCCTTTGGTCAACGGCGATACGGTTGCCGCCCGGCGTCGACTGGGACGTGGGCTGTTCCTGGCGTTTGAGGTGGCGGGGCAGGGCGGTCAGTTGCGGCTTGAGCCTGGACGTGCGCCCGCGGGTGGCGAGGCTGTGTGCTTTGAAACCGTGTGTGGTGTGCTGGCGCTCGCCGAGGCAGGACCGTTGCTTAGCCTGCTGGGTGAATGCCCGGTGACGCTGGCCCCGTCCGGTAATGATCCGGATTCGTGGTTCTGGGCGGTGTTCCAGCATCACCTGAGTCCTCAGGTGAGAGCGCTGTTCGGCTTTGTGCGATTGCTGGAGATCGATCGACCCACAGCGTTTGGCTGCCGACTCAGTGTGACCCTGGGGAAATCTCGGGTCGAGGGGTATGTGTGGCTGAGCGCCTTGAGCTTCCTGGCGTTGTGCGATGCCGGGCCATGGCGTGCTACGGCGGTGCCGATGCCCGCCTCGTTTCGATTGGCCATTGCGGTGACCGTTGGACGTCTGCAGTTACCGATCGCGCAGGCACGCAGCCTGAGGCCCGGTGATGTGCTGGTGCTTGAACAGATCTTTTTTCTAGCCCAGGGCAGTGGCTATTTACAGGTTGGTACCCAGCGACTGCGCGGTTGTATCGACGATGACACTGGACCGTTGCGCCTGACCCTAACTTCAATTGAGGACACGTCTGTGGACGAGGATTTCATAGCCCCCCACTACTCAGGGGAAGAGGAGGATGCACCCGTCATGGATGTATTCGGCCACGAACCGTTCGATGAGCTGAGCATGGCGCTGAACGTACGCTGCGGCACGCTGAACCTTACCCTGGGTGAGTTACGCAACCTCTCGCCCGGCGCGGTTTTGGGTATTGCCGGTTACGCGCCGGGCATGGCTGGCCTCTATTACGGGGACCGGCCTATAGGTCAGGGGCAGTTGGTGGAAATTGACGGCCGCCTGGGCTTGCAGTTGTCCCGCGTGATGTTCGGTCAATGACATTTCAGGGGGTAGACCCCCTCATCCTGGCGATATTCGTTGCTGCGTTGTCGTTGATGCCGATGCTGTTGATCATCTGCACATCGTTCTTGAAGATTGTCATTGTGTTGATGATCACCCGCAATGCCATCGGTGTGCAGCAAGTGCCGCCGAGCATGGCCATCAATGGCATAGCGTTGGCGGCCACCCTGTTCATCATGGCGCCGGTGGGCTACGCGATCGCCGAGCGCCTCAAGGTTTCCCCCCTGGACACGTCCAACGTGCAATTGTTTCTGCAGACAGGGCGTGAGGCCATCCAACCGTTGAGTGCCTTCATGCTGCGCAACGTGGACCCGGATGTGCTGACTCATCTGCTGGAAAATACCGCACGCCTTTGGCCGGCGAAAATGGCCCAAGAGGTACAACGCGAGGACCTGATCCTGTTGATCCCGGCGTTTGTCCTGTCGCAACTGCAGGCGGGGTTCGAGATCGGCTTTTTGATCTACATCCCCTTTATCGTCATCGATCTTATTGTCTCCAACCTGCTGCTGGCGCTGGGTATGCAAATGGTTTCGCCGATGACTATTTCCCTGCCGCTCAAACTGTTGTTGTTCGTGATGGTGTCCGGTTGGTCGCGTCTGCTCGACAGCCTGTTCCTTTCCTATCTCTGAGGGGCTTATGGAACCGATTGTGTTGTTCAAGCAGGGCATGCTGCTGGTGGTCGTACTGACGGCACCGCCGTTGATTGTGGCGGTGGTGGTGGGTGTGTTGACATCGCTGGTACAGGCGCTGATGCAGATACAGGACCAGACGCTGCCCTTCGGTATCAAATTAGTGGCGGTGGGTATCACCTTGATCATGACCGGGCGCTGGATCGGCGTGGAGTTGATCCAACTGATCAATCTGGCCTTCGACATGATCGGCCGCTCGGCCCTGAACTGAGGTAGCGCCTGTGCTGCTGTACCTGGAGTATCTGCCCAGCTTGCTCATCGGCATGGCGCGTATTTATCCCTGCGCCATTCTGGTGGCAGCGTTCTGTTTTCAACATATTCGCGGCAGGCTCCGCGGCACTATTGTGATGGTCCTGGCGCTGCTGCCCGCGCCGGGTATTCACGCGGCGCTGGAGGGGCACGACTATTCGGCGCTCATACTCGGTGGGCTGGTGCTCAAGGAAATTGCCCTGGGATTGTTGCTGGGGGTGCTGCTGTCGATGCCGTTCTGGATGTTCGAGGCAGTGGGAGCGTTGCTGGATAACCAGCGCGGAGCCTTGGCCGGTGGCCAGCTCAACCCTTCGTTGGGGCCGGATGCCACCCCGATGGGGCATTTGTTCAAGCAATTGGCCATTTTTCTTCTGATGACCACCCTGGGGTTGGGCGCGCTGACCCAGGTGATCTGGGACAGCTACCTGATCTGGCCTCCCACGGTGTGGTTCCCGCTACCGGCGGCGAATGGAATGAGCCTGTTTGTCGATCTGCTGGGCGATACCTTTACACACATGATGCTCTACGCAGCGCCTTTTATTGCGGTACTGCTGTTGCTGGAGTTTGGTATCGCGCTGCTGGGGGTCTACAGCCAACAGTTACAAGTGAGCACGCTTGCGCCACCGGTCAAATGCCTGGCAGGTATCGGTATTTTGTTGCTGTACTTTGCACTGCTGCAGGACCTGATCGTCGGGCGCATGAGCCTGCTGGGCGACTTGAAACACTCACTCGGTCTCTTGATAAAGGTCGCCACCCCATGAGTGATTCCGGCGAAAAAAAACACCCTGCCTCAGCCAAAAAACTGCGTGACCAACGCAAGAAAGGCCAGGTTGCCCAAAGCCAGGATGTCGCAAAGTTACTGGTGCTGACCGCCATCAGTGAGATTGCCTTGTTCACCGCCGAGACCAGCCTGCAACGCTTCCAGCAATTGATGATCTTGCCGATGTCACGCCTGACGCAGCCCTTTGCGCGAGCACTGGAAGAGGTGCTGTCCGAGGGTTTGGTGGTGTTTTTCTCATTCGCCCTGTTGATGGTCGGGGTTGCGATTGCCGCCAAGCTCATCAGCAGTTGGATGCAGTTCGGGTTGCTGTTCGCTCCGGAGACCCTGAAGCTGGATTTCAACCGCCTCAACCCGATCAGCCAAATCAAGCAAATGTTCTCAGCCCAGCAATTGATGAACCTATTGATGAGCGTTGCGAAAGCATTTCTTATTGCTTTGATTTTGTATGTGGTGATCCGGCCCTCATTGGGCACGCTGATTAACTTGGCCAACACGGATTTGCAAAGTTATATCCTGGCGTTGATTGCGCTGTTTCGTCACCTGCTGCATGCCTGCCTCGGCGTGCTGCTGGTGCTGGCGCTTATCGACCTGGTAATGGTCAAGCACTTCTTTGCCAAGCGCATGCGCATGACCCAAGTGGAGGTCGTCAAAGAGTACAAGGACATGGAAGGTGACCCTCACGTAAAAGGGCAGCGACGTGCACTGGCGCATCAGATGGCTCAGGAAGAACCCAAGGTCAAGCTGCCCAAGCTGGAAGAGGCCGATATGCTGGTGGTCAACCCGACTCACTTTGCCGTGGCCCTTTACTACCGGCCCGGTAAAACGGCGCTGCCCCTGCTGGTGAGCAAGGGCACAGATGGCGAAGCGCGCAAATTGATCCGGCGCGCCAAGGCGGCCGATGTGCCGGTAATCCAGTGTGTGTGGCTGGCCCGCACGCTCTACACGAAAAAACTGGGAGCCAGCATTCCCCGCGAAACCTTGCAGGCTGTGGCGCTGATTTACCGCACCTTGCGCGAACTCGATGATGAAGCCAAGCGCGAAACTCTGGAACTGCCGGAACTCGAGCAGCGTTAATCATCTGTCCAAGGCTTGCAGATTGGCCAGCGACAGCATCCGGCTGAGGACCCTGTCGAGGGTGCTGTTCGTTGCCGGCAATGCATGCCAGATCACCAAATGGCCTTTGGCGTCGAGGTAGATAAAACAGCCATCGAACGCCACAGCCTGTTCAAAACGTCGCTCCAACGCTCGCTGCAATTGCCCGGGCTGCAACGTTTCGCGTGCGACTTGCAGGGCCAGCCCTGGGCGATTTCCGGCGGGCAGTGAGCACACCTTGATACCGGGCGCGAGGGACAAGTGAGCAGCAGCGCCGCTCACCAGGTTGTCCAGAAATACCTGGCGTTTGTCGTCGGGCATTTCCTGGGTCCTCATCGTTCCAGCGACACAGTCTGGTAATCCGCCCGCTCACCGGCGGGGCCAGGTTCGACGCGCATCTGCGGCGGCCACCAGATCACCATCTTGTCCTTGGTCGATTGCGGGCGTGAGCACGAATCACCTTTGCAGGTGGGCGTACAGCCGGTGATGAGCAGCGCTGCGCCGATCAGGGTCATGCACAAAAGTCTGAGTTTCATGGCGTAGCCTTTTTATCGGAAGTGATCAAGGACGGACGGGGCACACTGACATGTTCATCCTTCAACGCGGGGCGCATGGCGATAAATACCTCGGCTTCTTCACCTGGCTTGAGCCAGGCGCGTGGCCACACGGTGACCCCGAGGGTCTGCGAGTTGCTGCATTCCTTTTCATCGATACGCACATTGCGCTTGAACTGGTTGCGCAACACCACGACCGCCACGTTGTATTCCGGTCCGGCGTACCACTGGCTGCGTTCGGTATTCAATGCCAGCAAGTCTCGGGTGCTGCACAAGGTGTTCAGCCCCAGAGGCATCGGTGCCGGGTTGAACGCCTTGGGCACTTCCCCGCTAACGAGGCGTGCCAGGGTGCTGATGATGTCACTGCGTTTGATCACCGGCTCATGAGGGGAATAGCGCCTGGCCAGTGGTGTGAGAGCGGCTTGTAACTCGCCCTGGTCGGCTTGCGGCAAGTAGCGTGACGGGTCGTCCTGGTCGCCGATGACGCGTGGTGTGAGGATAAACAAGCGCTCACGCCGATTATTCTGGCGTTCGGTCGAGGAAAACAGCGCCTTGCCCAACAGTGGAATATCCCCCAGCAGGGGGATCTTTTTTTGCCTGTCAGAACTTTCAGTGACGTGGAAACCGCCGACCACCAGCGAACGTTTTTCTTCCATCACAGCTTGTGTGCTGACCTTGCCCCGGCGCACATCCAAGTGATTGGGGTCGGGGTTGGTCTCGTCGAAATTGCCATCCTCAATATCCACTGCCAAATGGATCTGGTGAACGCCGCGGCTGGTGGTGACCCTGGGCACGACCTGAAAGCTGGTGCCCACGGTGACCGGTAAGATAGTTGCGTATTCGCTGCCGGGGGTCAGGTATTGGGTGCGGTTGAAGTCAATCACCGCAGGTTGGTTTTCTAGGGTGAGCACCGAGGGGTTTGAGACCATGGTTGCCAGCCCTTTGGCTTCCAGCGCGCGGATATCTGCGTAGAAGCGATCACGGTTCTCGATCGATAACTGCGACGAGGTACCGGGTGCCATGTTCGCGCCACCCCGGAAACGACTGTTCTGGAAGCCCCAGGTCACCCCGAATTCGCGCAACTGCGTGCGCTCGATATCCAGAATGATCGCATCGATTTCGATCAGCTTGCGCGCGACGTCAAGTTGCGTGATCAACTCACGGTACATGGCCTGGCGTTCCGGCAAGTCATAGATCAGCACCGCGTTGTTGCGCAGGTCGGCTTCGACGCGTATCCGGCTGTTGGAGACCGGCGCGCGCGGGGTCAATGCGGGGGCTGCGTCGAACTGCCCGCTATTGCCATTTGCACCGAGCATTTGGCCTAGCAATGGGTTGCCCAGCCGAGGGACGTTAGGGGTGAGCGGGGCAGGCTGGGACGTCGGGCGCCGGCTCAGTCCAGTGAGCGCAGAGGCAGAACGTGGTTCCAGCAGCCCCCGCAGAATAGTGGCGACGCCAGGTACGATGAGCTTCTCACCGCGATAATCCACGTGACGGTCTGCCGCACTGGCAAACTTCAGCGGGTAACTCAGCACGCTCTGCTTCTCATCCGGCGAGCGGCGCTGACTGCTGAACTGCTTGATCTGATCGATATAGCGCTTGGGGCCGGAGACGAGTACCACACCGTCTTCCGGCAACTCGCCCCAACCGAAACGGCTGTCGAGCAATCCGATATCGGTCAGCGCCTGCTTGAGGTCGGCAATCGTTTCTGAGGAGACTTCCAGGCGCGCGGACTCCTGCTGGTCCAGCGTACTGATGAAGAGGGTGTTGTTGTAGAGGTACCACTGAAAACGGTGCTCGACGCCCAGCCTGTCCAGCATCGATTGCGGGGTATTCGCGCGGATCTTGCCGTTGACGTCGCCTTCGAGCAGGCCCTCGATTTGCAGTTGCGTGCCGAAGGTCTGGGCGAAGTCTTCGAGCACTTCCCGTAAGGGTTTGTGTTCAGCTTCATAGGCGTAGGCGGTGTTTTTCCATTCGGCGGGGATGGCGGCAAGGCTGTTGTGCACCGGGGCCAGCAAGCAGGCAAATGCGACCAGGCATCGCCAGTCAGGCCGTTTGCAAGGAATTTCAGGCGGGTTGAGGCGCAAGCTGCTGCGCTTGAGGAGATTGTTATACATAAAAGCTTCCCTATCTAGTGCTGCAACGAGCGTAGCGACGTAGGTTTGAACGGATGGACCGGCTTGTTCAGGCGCGCGACAGTGGCGCGCCAGGTATCGCGTTGGTTGAGCAGGGACTCGATACAGCGCTGCAGATGCTGTGCGTCGTGTCTGTCGTGCACGCAATGAATCAGCCAGAGGTCACCCCTCACTGGAGACTGAGCGAGAGCACCCCGAAAATGTGCCAGGCTGACCGCTCCGAGTCGCATCCAGGTCATCAGCGTTGATTTATTGGGGGGGGATTGGGTCAATTGGACGCTTAGCAACAGAGTGGTCGAACAGAGACGCAGGACAACTTCGTCATCATTCTCGAATAATCTGAATTCCCCAGTGCCACGACTCAAATACTCGGCAAGTAACGCTTCCAATTTACTGTGCGCTGTCCAGGCCGGATTTGAGTAGCATGAACTGCACGCGGGTCTGCTCGTTCAGTGCATATTCAGATTTGCGATGGTGAGTGATGAGGTCGAAAAAAAATTCCATATCTT
Source organism: Pseudomonas sp. RA_15y_Pfl1_P11 (assembly GCF_963970975.1). Classification (NCBI taxonomy): domain Bacteria; kingdom Pseudomonadati; phylum Pseudomonadota; class Gammaproteobacteria; order Pseudomonadales; family Pseudomonadaceae; genus Pseudomonas; species Pseudomonas sp. RA_15y_Pfl1_P11. Next base: position 70,460 of record NZ_CAXAOY010000022.1, on the reverse strand, counting down.
CCGCAGACCCGGAGTTGTTTTCTAGTGCGTAAGTGAGATCTCGTTTAACGTGGCGTGCATCACTTAAGAGTTTGCTTTTAAAACCGTCGAAATAATTCATGGGATTTCCTCTAGGCGTACATCCCTTTTTGGTAAATATTTCAAATTGGTTCCATGGGACTCGGGTTTTATTTCATGAAATGTATTCATTCGTCTTATTTCAAAGGGCCGTCATCATTTTTCATGAGGGTGTTGACCATGGAGATCCAGTCAATGCGGAAGTCGCCCTCTTCGGTATTCAATAGGAGCATTTGCGGTTCGATCGAATTTTCTGCGCGCAGCGTCCAGTGATTATTACCGCCGCTGTCCAGGCATCGCCTTACAGTCTCAAGTTCATGTGGGTTGCACACCAGTGTTGCTTTGATTGCGGGAACGTGGCATGCCACCAGTTGCTTGATAAGGGCGGCAATGCGGTGTGGGGCGGGCGTTTCTTCAAGGAGCAAATAGATAGCCTGGTTGGCAATCGACGTAGCGTGTCGTTCGAGGCTGTCACATAACGCCTGACGCTCGACTTCCCAACGTTGAAGTTGGGTATTCACACGCTGCCATATTTCCAGGCCGGCTTTTTCGAGCAAGGCTTCACGTTGTTCGTGTGCCTCTCGAAGTAATTGCCTAGCCGCTGCCTTCGCCTGTTCCACCACGTCACCGGCCAGGGTGTAACTTGCGAGTGCTTCGCACGAGACCAGGCTTCCCGGGACGGGAGGTGTTGCGCCAAGCGAGTCGATTTTGCGTCGGCATAACATCATTGATCTCCCTGTTCCCATGAATCAAAAGCGTCACTGTTGCCGTTCGTGCCCATCCGCCATACCACCGCATGCCAGAGGGTATCGAGACGGCTATGAGAGCCGTTGAGCGTCAGTGTTTTTTCTTCCAGGTCAAGGACGCGTCGGCGAGGAAAGCGCAGCCTGATTCGTTGCCAGGTAGCAGGGCTGATCCAGACGCGTAGTAATTGCAACGGATCGTTATTGGGCTGCAGGATATCAACGGGCAACGCTTTGGACAGACTGTTACACCACTGGTGATGGTGCTTATCCAGTGCCGTTGCGTAGGTAGGACGGTAGATGCCGTCGATCAGGGCGAGGCCCAGATCCAGTTGTTTCATTGAAGCAACTGCCAATTGAAGTACTGTGGGGTCAGGTACTGGAGGCAGGCAGGGGGCAACGCCGTAATGTGTACCCGTGACTACCTGCCGACTGCGATGAAGCTCCACAAGCGCGGCGTATTTTTTTATCGTTTTCCAGTCTTCATGCGCATGTAACCATGGGGCTGCCCACCATTGGGCCCATACAAGATTACTCATTGTTTGAATGCGCCGGCAGGTCATGGGATGGCCCATGTGTTTGAGCCGGTAATACAGAGTCGTGCAGGACTTGTTGGGTTCGCTTATGCCAGAACACGCCTGCCGATATCAAAAGCACTATGGCAAGCAGCGTGACAGTCACTAGGGTTTGCCAAAAAAAGATGTCATCTCCAGGAACCAGAAACGGCCCAAAGTAGGCCAGCCGCTGTGGGTCCAGATAAGCTGTCGCGGGCACGAAGACGACTGTCAGTTTTTGCGGGTTGTCGACTGCTACGGCCATACCCGGAATGCTACTTGCAACCATCCTGCGAACACGCGCCCTGATTTTGTCCGGGTCAAGCCGCGGGTCATGTTTAATGAACACGGAGGCGGAGGCGGGTTGTACCGGCTCCCCCGGAGCAACGCGCTCCGGCAATACCACATGTACGCGGGCTACGACAACGCCGTCAATGTTCGATAAAGTTGTTTCCAACTCTTGGGATAATGCGTAGATGTAGCGGGCTCTTTCTTCCAGCGGCGTTGAAATCACGCCTTCTTTACGAAAGGTGTCGCCCAGCGTAGCGCGTGCTGCTCGAGGGAGCCCGACGGCCTCGAGTGTTCGTACGGCACGCGCCATGTCGGATGCATTGACAACCACAATGACGCCATCTTTTTCGGGGACTTTCGTGGCGCGAATATGTTTGTCTGCCAGTTCTGCTACGACTTCATTGGCCTCCTGTTCAGTGAGTTGGCGATGAAGCTCGACACGTTCACTGCAGGCATTCAATAGGAATGAGAAAAACAGGATGAATGCGATATATAGCGGGCGGTTCATTTTAACCTACTGGAGGTTGCTGATTTTATCGATACATTGGGCCGTCTTGCCGACGCTCTTCGTCAACAGGTGCGTCAGTAGCAAGGCGTCGGAAAGCTGACTTGGATATTTTCTAGCCTCGTCGAGTTTGTTTGTGCCGCTGAGTGCGCGCAAACTCTTGGTCATGCGATCAGTGACGGAAGTTAGCGTGTCGGCGGCGTCGGCAAACAGGGTGGGTGGATTGAAATGACTGACCGCCATGTTCGGGAATGAAGAGGGAGTCAAGGCCGAGTTGAAAAAGTTCACATCTGTACTTGAGGCGTGCACGTCGTCTGTTCTGGAGACACCAGACAGTCTGATTTCAGCAGGATTTATAACGTTTATCATCATGGAGCCCCGCCGCTGAGTGGTATAGATTTGCAGTGTTTAGTGGGAATAGCAAAGTTCACTTGATGGCCTCTCCGCAGAGGTATGTCGGAAAGGCCAAGGTGCTATCGTTTAATTACAAGCGCAGGGCGTCAACGGCTGATTTGATACCGCTGGTATTAGCATTTTCTGCCGCTTTGAATGCGTTTTTTACGCCATCCGCCCGTTTTTTTGCTTCTGAGGCTTCAAGGCCTGCGTCGGCATCTTGAGCAGACATGCTGCTGTTATTGCCGAAACCGCCCGAATAAGGTGAAAAGGATGAGCTGCCAGGAATAGCCATGTTGTTTCTCCTTGTATAACGTTAGTTTTACTGGATTCAGCGATACTTTAAGACGGGGTTATCACCGCAATGCTGTTCCACTATTTATGTGGTTCAAGAGATGTATGCGTTCCCTGCGGCACTGGAAGGTATGTTTCAAAAAATGTGCTACTTTTTGCCCGGCGCACGTTCAAGGCATTCTCAGTTCAGTGATACGCCTAGATGCTTCATTCGGTGGTAGAGCGTTCTTTTGGCAACACCCAGCTCATTCGCCACACTGTCGACACAGTGGCTGTTTTGACGAAGCGACTCCTCAATCAGCGACTTCTCCATCTGATGCAAGCGTGTCTTCAGGCTCATGTCTAGTTCCTGGCGGATCATCACTGTAGTAGAGAGCGGTGGCAGGCCGAGTACGAAGCGCTTCGCCGTGGAGCGTAGCTCGCGGACATTGCCTCTCCAGGAGTGGCACAGCAACTGCTGTAACAGCTGGTTACTGGGAGGGGGAGGGGGATGGCATTTGAAGTGATCAGCCTCCTGCTCAATCATCTCAAGGAACATAGGTATGATCCGCCCTGGCTGATCCCGCAACGTTGGGAGGTGGATACCTACGACATTCAAGCGAAAGTATAGGTCGCGACGGAAGGTACCTTGCTCGACCATGTCGTGCAGGGCGTGTTGGGCTGATGCAATCACGCGCATGTCTACTGGGATGAATCGGGTAGAGCCTAAACGTTCCACCCCACGGGATTCCAATACGCGTAAAAGTTTTGCTTGCAGCGTCAGCGGCATGCTGTCGATTTCATCTAGGTATAAGGTGCCCAGATGGGCCGCTTCAATGAAGCCAGCCCGAGATTGCATGGCGCCCGTGTAGGCGCCACTGTTTACGCCGAATAGCTGGCTTTCGGCAAGGCTTTCCGGAATGGCAGCACAGTTGACCGCGACGAAGTTTCCTTTGCGGCGGGAGAGGTGGTGTATATGGTGCGCCAAGGTATCTTTACCAGTACCTGTTTCTCCCAGTAGCAGAATATCTACATCGAGAGCCGCTGTGCTATTTACCGTGGTTTCGATACTCGGGCAATCAGAAAAAGATATATCTGTTATAAGCCTATTCTGACTGAGCGTCGACATAGCGTTTTGCTCCAGTGTGGTGGCTGCTTTATGTGGGTATATCTCCATGTGCACTCAGTTAAACAGGATTTTTTTCTGATGTCATGATCCCGTCAATGCATAACATCATGTTTAAGGCTTAAGCAGTGGGTGTTAAAAACTATCAAGGTTCTATTGGCTTGTTTATAAAAAATGGGTGTAAGAGAAGTCTTAAAATAATAAGGAATAGCTTTGGTGCGAGCGGTTTTTTTCGGTAAAAGGTGCGGAGTATGCCGAACTTTTTATTTAAGGTTTTTCAGTCAGTGTCCTGTTCATAGGTGCGTCCGTGAACAGAAAAGATTTTACATTTGACGAGAGAGCGGCCACAAAAAAGCCGATGCAACTGCATCGGCTTTTTTGTTTGCGGGGTAAACCGCGGGTGCTACTACACGTTGAAGCGGAAGTGCATCACATCGCCATCTTTAACGATGTATTCCTTTCCTTCCAAGCGCCACTTACCGGCTTCCTTGGTACCGGCTTCGCCCTTGTACTGGATGAAGTCGTTGTAGGCGATCACTTCGGCGCGGATGAAGCCCTTCTCGAAGTCGGTGTGGATCACGCCCGCAGCCTGTGGCGCGGTGGCGCCGACTTTGACGGTCCAGGCGCGGACTTCTTCGACACCGGCGGTGAAGTAAGTCTGTAGGTGCAGCATTTCGTAGCCAGCGCGGATCACTCGGTTCAGGCCAGGCTCTTCAAGGCCCAGGGCCTCGAGGAACATGTCTTTCTCTTCGCCGTCATCCAGCTCGGCGATTTCCGCTTCGATCTTGTTGCACACCGGGACCACGATCGCGCCTTCTTCGTCGGCGATAGCCTTGACCACGTCGAGCAGCGGGTTGTTCTCGAAGCCGTCTTCAGCAACGTTGGCGATGTACATCACAGGCTTGGTCGTCAGCAGATGGAAGCCCTTGATCACCGCTTTTTCGTCGGTGCTCATGTTCTTCATCAGGCTGCGCGCAGGCCTGCCTTCGGTGAAGTGAGCAATCAGCTGCTCCAGCAGGCCTTTCTGGACCACTGCATCCTTGTCACCGCCCTTTGCGTTACGCGCAACCTTCTGCAGTTGCTTTTCGCAGCTGTCGAGGTCGGCGAAGATCAGTTCCAGGTCGATAATCTCGATGTCACGCTTCGGGTCAACGCTGTTGGAGACGTGAATCACGTTCTCGTCTTCAAAGCAGCGGACTACGTGGGCGATGGCATCGGTTTCGCGGATGTTTGCCAGGAACTTGTTACCCAGGCCTTCACCTTTCGACGCACCGGCTACCAGGCCGGCGATGTCGACGAATTCCATGGTCGTCGGCAGGACGCGCTTGGGATTGACGATGGCCGCCAATGCCGCAAGGCGCGGGTCCGGCATAGCCACGATACCGCTGTTGGGTTCGATGGTGCAGAAGGGGAAGTTCTCCGCTGCAATACCGGACTTGGTCAAGGCGTTGAACAGGGTGGATTTGCCGACGTTGGGCAGGCCGACGATGCCGCAATTGAATCCCATGGTGTTTCCCCTCGGTAAGAGTCAGGCCTTCTGGCTGTGCAGGTTTTTCATCGCGCGGTTCCATTCACCGGCGAAGATATCCGGCAGCACGCCGAGGGCAAAATCGATGCTGGCATCGAGTTTTTCCTGTTCGGCGCGTGGCGCACGACCCAGGACGAAATTTGAAACCATACTGGCAACGCCTGGGTGGCCAATGCCGAGCCGCAGACGGTAAAAATTATTCTGATTACCCAGCTGCGCAATGATGTCGCGCAGGCCATTGTGCCCGCCATGCCCGCCGCCGAGCTTGAGCTTGGCAACGCCGGGTGGCAGGTCCAGTTCGTCATGGGCCACCAGGATTTCCTCGGGTTTGATCCGGAAGAAGCCCGCAAGCGCCGCGACAGATTGGCCGCTGCGGTTCATGTAGGTGGTGGGAATCAGCAGACGAACATCCTGACCCTGATGCGAGAAGCGCCCGGTCAGGCCAAAATATTTGCGATCGGCCGCAAGGTTTACACCTTGTGCGTGGGCGATGCGCTCAACAAAAAGGGCCCCCGCGTTATGCCGGGTCTGTTCGTATTCGGCGCCTGGATTTCCCAGGCCAACGATCAGTTTAATGGCAGTCACGACAGGGGCCCTTCCTTTGGAGTTGTGGATAACATCGCCGCAACCTGGTTGCGGCGAAAGTGGACGACAGAAGCTAACTTATCCAGAGATAAACTTCGCGTTATCGCCCGCTTTCTCGCTACGTTTCGGTCCGCGATGTTTCCTCAAGCTCCGACGTTACAGAGAGAAATTACTCTGCAGCGGGTTCTTCAGCTTCGTCAGCTTCTACGACAACACGTGGAGCGTGGACGTTGGCAACAGCCTTGTCGTCATCGTGAGCCAGAGCGACGAATTCAACGCCTTTAGGGGCTTTGAGGTCGGACAAGTGAATGATGGTGCCGATTTCAGCAGCCGACAGGTCGACTTCGATGAACTCAGGCAGATCTTTCGGCAGGCAGCTTACTTCCAGCTCAGTAGCAGTGTGGGAAACAACGCCACCTTTCTTGATCGGTGCTTCTTCACCGACGAAGTGCACAGGTACGATAGCGCTCAGCTTTTGACCGGCTACAACGCGGATGAAGTCAGCGTGCAGTACGTGGCCTTTGGCTGGGTGGCGTTGCAGAGCCTTGATGATGACGTTCTGCTTTTTGCCACCGACGTTCAGCTCGATGATGTGGCTGTAGGCCGCATCGTTTTCGAGCAGTTTGGCAATTTCTTTAGCCAGCATGCTGATGGATTCAGGGGCTTTTTCGCCACCGTAAACTACAGCTGGAACCAGGCTTGCGAGACGACGCAGGCGGCGGCTCGCACCTTTCCCCAGGTCGGAACGCACTTCAGCATTCAGAGTAAAATCGTTCATGTTGTATCTCCAAAATAACCACATTCGCCCCAGCGTTTGCGACCAGCGCTAAAGGCGATATGGGCAAAAAAGCCCCGCCCCAACAAAATGCTGGGGCGGGGCGCTTTTCGTCAGTGAGGTGTGCCGAAGGTTTGACCCTTAACGGAACATCGCGCTGATCGATTCTTCGTTGCTGATACGGCGAACCGCTTCGGCAACTACCGGTGCGATATCCAGTTGACGGATACGCGAACAGGCTTGAGCAGCAGCGGACAACGGGATGGTGTTAGTCACCACCAGTTCGTCCAGCATGGAATTCTCGATGTTCTCGATCGCTCGACCCGACAGCACAGGGTGTGTGCAGTAGGCGAAGACTTTAGCTGCACCGTGCTCTTTCAAGGCTTTGGCCGCGTGGCACAGGGTGCCGGCGGTGTCGACCATGTCATCAACCAGAATACAGGTACGCCCTTCGACATCACCGATGATATGCATCACTTCAGAGTGATTGGCTTTCTCACGGCGTTTGTCGATGATCCCGAGATCAACGCCCAGGGATTTGGCAACGGCCCGTGCACGCACGACGCCACCAATGTCCGGGGACACGATCATCAGGTTTTCAAAGCGCTGGTCTTCAATGTCATCCACCAAGACTGGGGAGCCGTAGATGTTATCTACCGGAATATCGAAGAACCCCTGGATTTGGTCAGCGTGCAGGTCAACCGTGAGAACACGGTCGATACCTACCACGGTCAGCATGTCAGCAACGACTTTCGCGCTGATAGCCACACGTGCGGAACGCGGACGGCGATCCTGACGAGCATAACCAAAGTAAGGGATTACAGCTGTGATTCGAGTCGCTGAGGAGCGGCGGAAGGCATCAGCCATCACGACGAGTTCCATCAGGTTATCGTTGGTCGGAGCGCAGGTCGGCTGAATAATGAAGACGTCTTTACCGCGGACATTTTCATTGATCTCGGCTGTAATTTCGCCGTCGGAGAATTTACCGACAGAGATGTCACCGAGAGGGATATGCAGCTGACGTACGACACGTCGAGCCAGATCGGGGTTGGCGTTCCCCGTAAAGACCATCATCTTGGACACGCGCAGTACCTAGAGGCTGAGGGTAACCTGGATGAGTATAGGAAAATGGCAGGGGCGGCTGGATTCGAACCAACGCATGGCAGGATCAAAACCTGCTGCCTTACCGCTTGGCGACGCCCCTGTATCTGTTGCAACGAGTGCCTAACACTCGATTCCTTTTAGAGCAGACTTTGCAGCTTACGATGCAACATCGAAACGTTGCTTCCTTTTGCTACAAACCCTGTAAGGGTCTCTGTAAGAAGGGCCGAGACTTTATCAGCTTCAGCTTTGCTTGGGAAGCCCCCAAACACACAACTTCCAGTTCCGGTTAATTTTGCTTCGGTAAATTTACCTAACAAATTCAAAGCGTTACGTACTTCTGGATAACGCCTTGCTACAACCGGTAAGCAGTCATTTCGACTGTTTCCCTTGGGAACGGGGCGCACTTTAATGGGAGGAGAGTTACGTGTCAACAGCGGATCTGAAAAAATTTCTGCTGTACTTACAGATACTTGCGGAACAAGCACAACGTACCACGGTTCTTCGGGGTATTCCGGGCTGAGTTTCTCCCCCACACCCTCGGCGAAAGCCGCGTGCCCACGCACGAAAACAGGGACGTCAGCGCCCAGCGCCAAACCCAGCGCAGCCAGGCGATCGTGGTCCCAGCCCAGTTGCCACAAATGATTCAGTCCCAGCAGTGTGGTCGCGGCATTCGAGCTGCCGCCACCGATACCACCGCCCATGGGCAGGATTTTATCGATCCAGATATCGATGCCGAGCGGGCAGCCGGATTGTTCCTTTATTTTTTTGGCGGCCTTCACAATCAGGTTGCTGTCGTGAGGAACGCCTTCGAACTCGGTGTGTAACTGAATCACGCCGTCGTCGCGGACGGCGAAAGTCAGTTCATCGCCGTAGTCGAGAAATTGAAACAGCGTCTGCAACTCGTGATAACCGTCTTCGCGGCGACCCAGAATATGCAGCATCAAATTGAGTTTGGCCGGGGAGGGCAGGGTCAGCGTTTGTACTGCCACGTTATTGCCCCAGCTTGCGCGGTTGCCAGTCCTTGATCACCAGCGTGACGTCAAGGTCGGTACCGTGCAGTTTGATGCGCTCGGGCAACCAGTAACCGCTTTGTTCTACGTAGCTTAGGTATTCGACTTGCCAGCCATCCTGTTCCAGGGTAGCCAGGCGGCTGTCGCCATTCAGGCTCAGACGGCTTTTGCTGTCAGGCGCTGGCAGGCCGCGTACCCACCAGACCAGATGGGACACTGGCAGCTTCCAGCCAATCTGTTCTTCAAGCAGTACTTCCGGCGAGGTCGCCTCATAGCGCCCCTGGTTGGCCACTTCGAGGCTGACTTGCCCCGGACGGCCGGTCAGGCGTGCGGCACCCCGGCCGAGCGGGCCGGAAAGACGAATGTCGTAGTAGTCCTGGCGTTGCAGCCAGAACAGCGTGCCGCTGCCGGAATCTTTGGGGGCGCGAACCCCGACTTTGCCTTCGATCTGCCAGCCATCGATGCTGCTGAGCTGGTCTTTGTGCTGTTTCCATTGCGCCGGGTTGCCCTGGCCCTCAACGGATTCACGGGCGCCGAAACCCGCGCAACCGGCGAGCAGGGCGATAAAACTGAACACTACGATGTGGCGCAAGAACATAAGCTTAAAGGGTCTCGGAACCGGTCAGGCGCTTGATGGTGCTGCGCAGGATGGTGCTTTCGGGTTGTTCCTTGAGGAATTTTTCCCAGATTTGTCGTGCTTCGCGCTGTTTGCCATTGGCCCACAGCACTTCGCCCAGGTGAGCGGCGACTTCCTGGTCGGGGAAGCGTTCCAGTGCCAGGCGCAGCAAGCGTTCGGCTTCGTCCAGGTTGCCCAGGCGGTAATTCACCCAGCCCAGGCTGTCGAGTACGGCCGGGTCTTCAGGGTTGAGCTTGTGGGCTTGTTCGATCAGCGCCTTGGCTTCGTCGTAACGCGTAGTACGGTCGGACAAGGTGTAACCCAAGGCATTGAGGGCCATCGCATTGTCCGGGTCGCGCTTGATGATCAGGCGCAGGTCTTTTTCCATCTGCCCCAAGTCATTGCGTTTTTCCGCCTGCATGGCGCGGGTGTACAACAGGTTCAAATCGTCAGGGAATTGCAACAAGGCTTGTTGCAGCAACTTCCAGGCGCGCTCACCCTGATTGTTGGCCGACAAAGTCTCGGCCTGGATCAGGTACAGTTGGATCGCGTAGTCCGGCTCGGCATCGCGGGCGGCGGTCAGGCGTTTTTCCGCCTCATCGGTGCGACCGTTGCTCATCAGGATATCGGCCTGGCGCAATTGGGCTGGCAGGTAGTCATTGCCGGGGCCGACCTGGGCATATTCGAGCAGGGCGGCCTGCGGATCATTGCGTTCTTCGGCGATGCGGCCGAGGTTCAGGTGCGCCGAGTCCACATGGCTTTCGCGCTGGATCAGCTCTTCCAGGTAACCCTTGGCCTCGTCCCACGCCTTGGCTTCCAGGCATACCAGCGCCAGGGAATAACGCAATTCGTCGTCGTCCGGGTATTGCTGGACCAGATTGGCGAACTGCACTTTGGCGTCCTCCATGCGGTCCTGCTCTACCAGCATGCGTGCGTAAGTCAGGCGCAGACGCTTGTCGTCCGGGTACTTCTTGATACTTTTTTCCAGCAGCGGAATTGCTTCCTTGCCGCGATTGAGGTTCTGCAACAGGCGTGCGCGCAACAGTATCGGTGCAACCTCGCCTTCTTCCGGCGGATTCTGTTCCAGCAGTTTGAGCGCTGCGTCGGCTTCGTCACCCTGCTGCAGCAGCAAGGCCTTGCCGAAAATCAGCTGGCTGTTCTTCGGATGTTTTTGCAGCAGGCGGTCGAAACTCTTCATCAGGCCATTGCGCGTGTCCTGGTCGGTGTCGGCAGCTGACAGCGCGAGGAAGTCGAAATGGGTGTCGCCTTTGCCCTGCAGGACTTTCTCCATGTAGACCATGGAGTCGTCATAGCGCCCGGCGCGCGCCAGTTGGATCGCCGCCGCGCGCTGTGCTTCCAGGTCGTCCGGTGCGTTTTTCGCCCAGATCAGCGACGTGTCCAGCGCAGCCTGGTCGGCGCCCAGGTACTCGGCGATGCGAAACGCCCGCTCGGAAATTCCCGGATCCTGGGTGTTGATGGCCTGGGTCACGTAGTTGTCCAGCGCAATATCGAAGCGATTGCGCTGGCCGGCCAGCTCCGCGCTCAGCAGGCTGAACACCGTTTCTTCACTGAACGATGAATAAACCTTGGGCTTTTCAGGGGCGGGGGTGCTGTCTTCTACGGGCGGTGTACCGTCCGGCGACACGGGTGCCATGGCCTGGCAGCCGCTGAGGAAGACAAAAGCAAGGAGCAACGCGGAAGATCTATTCATATAGGAAGAGGACGACTAACCTGCGGTCGGATCATCATGACACAAGCCTTCGGCCAAACATAACCGAGACTCAGTGGACGCCTTTCATAGGCACAACATATAGGGACAATAGACGACGGTGGTTGTTCTGAATCTTTCGAAGTAGGACAATTGTCGGCTTCCCGACATCATCAGCGATATTGAATGGCCTTCCTCGCACTCGGTATTAACCACAAGACTGCCTCCGTAGACGTGCGCGAGCGCGTTGCGTTTACGCCAGAGCAGTTGGTTGAGGCCTTGCAGCAGCTCTGCCGGCTCACCGACAGTCGCGAAGCTGCGATCCTTTCAACCTGCAATCGCAGCGAGCTTTATATAGAGCAGGAACATCTTTCAGCGGATGTGGTGCTGCGCTGGCTGGCCGATTTTCACCATTTGAGTCTCGATGACCTGCGTGCCTGCGCTTATGTGCATGAAGAGGATGCGGCAGTTCGTCACATGATGCGTGTGGCGTCCGGCCTCGATTCGCTGGTGTTGGGTGAGCCGCAGATCCTCGGCCAGATGAAGTCCGCCTACGCCGTAGCGCGCGAGGCCGGAACCGTCGGCCCGTTGCTGGGGCGCTTGTTCCAGGCCACGTTCAACTCCGCCAAGCAGGTGCGCACCGACACTGCTATCGGTGAAAACCCGGTGTCGGTGGCGTTTGCTGCGGTGAGCCTGGCCAAACAGATTTTCAGTGACTTGCAACGCAGCCAGGCCTTGTTGATTGGCGCGGGGGAGACCATCACCTTGGTCGCCCGTCACCTGCATGACCTGGGGGTCAAGCGGATCGTGGTCGCCAACCGCACGCTTGAGCGCGCCAGCATCCTTGCCGAACAGTTCGGCGCGCATGCCGTGTTGTTGTCTGACATCCCGGCCGAACTGGTGCGCAGCGATATCGTCATCAGCTCCACTGCCAGCCAGTTGCCGATCCTTGGCAAAGGCGCGGTCGAAAGCGCGCTGAAGCTGCGCAAGCACAAACCGATCTTTATGGTGGACATCGCCGTTCCCCGCGATATCGAGCCCGAAGTCGGCGACTTGGACGACGTTTATCTCTATAGCGTTGACGATCTGCACGAAGTGGTCGCCGAAAATCTCAAGAGCCGCCAGGGTGCAGCCCAGGCTGCTGAGGAAATGGTTAGCACCGGCGCCGAAGATTTCATGGTGCGCCTGCGTGAATTGGCGGCGGTGGATGTGCTCAAGGCGTATCGTCAGCAAGGCGAACGCCTGCGCGACGAGGAGCTGATCAAAGCCCAGCGCTTGCTGGCCAACGGCAGCAGCGCTGAAGAGGTGCTGATGCAACTGGCCCGGGGCCTCACCAACAAGTTGCTCCACGCCCCCAGCGTACAATTAAAAAAGCTAACTGCCGAAGGCCGCCTCGATGCGCTGGCCATGGCCCAGGAACTCTTTGCCCTCGGTGAGGGCGCGTCAGAAAGCTCTTCGGATAAAAAACCGCAATGAAAGCGTCACTGCTCAACAAACTGGACGTGCTCCAGGACCGTTTCGAAGAACTGACCGCCTTGCTCGGCGATGGCGAGGTCATTTCCGATCAGACCAAGTTCCGCGCCTATTCCAAGGAATACGCCGAAGTTGAGCCAGTTGTGGCCACCTACAAAAACTTGCTGAAAGTGCAGGCCGATCTTGAAGGCGCCCAGGCGCTGCTCAAGGACAGCGACCCGGACATGCGTGAAATGGCCGTGGAAGAAGTCCGCGAGGCCAAGGAAAAGCTGGCCGAGCTGGAAGGCGACCTGCAACGCATGTTGCTGCCCAAGGATCCGAACGACGGGCGCAACGTGTTCCTGGAAATCCGTGCCGGCACTGGCGGCGATGAGGCGGCGATCTTCTCCGGCGACCTGTTCCGCATGTATTCGCGTTATGCCGAGCGTCGCGGCTGGCGGGTCGAAATCCTGTCCGAGAACGAAGGCGAACACGGCGGCTATAAAGAAGTCATCGCGCGGGTTGAAGGCGATAACGTCTACGGCAAGCTCAAGTTTGAGTCCGGTGCACATCGCGTGCAGCGCGTTCCGGCGACTGAATCTCAAGGCCGCATCCACACCTCGGCGTGCACCGTCGCCGTGTTGCCTGAGCCGGACGAGCAGGAAGCCATCGAGATCAACCCGGCTGACTTGCGTGTCGATACCTACCGCTCGTCGGGCGCCGGTGGCCAGCACGTCAACAAGACTGATTCGGCGATCCGTATCACCCACTTGCCATCGGGTATCGTGGTGGAGTGCCAGGAAGAGCGTTCCCAGCACAAAAACCGTGCGCGGGCGATGTCGTGGTTGTCGGCCAAGCTCAATGACCAGCAGACCAGCGCCGCCGCGAACGCAATTGCCAGCGAGCGCAAGTTGCTGGTGGGTTCTGGCGACCGTTCCGAGCGTATCCGCACCTACAACTTTGCCCAGGGCCGGGTCACCGACCACCGCGTTAACCTCACCCTTTATTCCCTTGACGAAATTCTCGCGGGTGGCGTCGACGCGGTGATCGAGCCGCTACTCGCCGAGTATCAGGCCGATCAATTAGCGGCGATAGGTGAGTAAATGACCATCATTGCCAGCCTGCTGCGCGCCGCTGATCTGCCCGACTCGCCCACCGCGCGCCTGGATGCCGAATTGTTGCTGGCGGCTGCGCTGGGCAAGTCCCGCAGCTACCTGCACACCTGGCCGGAAAAAATTGTCAGCACTGAGGACGCGTTGACCTTTGCCGGCTACCTTCAACGCCGTCGCGGCGGTGAGCCGGTGGCGTATATCCTCGGCCAGCAAGGCTTCTGGAAACTGGACCTGGAGGTCGCGCCGCACACGCTGATCCCGCGTCCGGACACCGAACTGCTGGTGGAAACCGCCCTGGAACTGTTGCCAGCCACGCCCGCCACGGTCCTCGACCTGGGCACCGGCAGCGGGGCCATCGCGTTGGCCCTGGCCAGCGAGCGCCCAGCCTGGCAGATCACCGCTGTCGACCGAGTATTGGAAGCGGTGGCCCTGGCCGAGCGCAATCGCCAGCGCCTGCACCTCAATAACGCAGCGGTGCTGAACAGCCACTGGTTCAGCGCGCTGCAGGGTCATACCTATGACCTGATCATTAGCAACCCGCCGTATATTGCCGACAATGATCCACACCTGGTGGCCGGTGACGTGCGCTTCGAGCCGGCCAGCGCATTGGTGGCCGGTCGTGACGGTTTGGATGACCTGCGCCGGATCATCAAAGACGCCCCCGCTCACCTGAATGCCGGCGGCCGGCTGTTGCTGGAGCACGGTTACGACCAAGCCCCGGCTGTGCGCGATCTGCTGTTGAGTGAAGGCTTTGAAGAGGTACACAGCCGTATCGATCTCGGCGGACACGAGCGCATCACGCTGGGACGCCGGCCGTGCTGAGCGATCAGGAGCTGTTGCGCTATAGCCGACAGATTCTGTTGCAGCATGTCGACATCGACGGCCAGTTGCGCCTGAAAAACGGCCGTGCATTGATCGTTGGTCTTGGTGGGCTGGGCGCACCCGTTGCGCTGTACCTGGCGGCCGCGGGTGTGGGTGAGTTGCATCTGGCGGACTTCGACACGGTCGACCTGACCAACCTGCAACGCCAGATCATCCATGACACCGACAGCGTTGGGCAGACCAAGGTCGACTCGGCCCTGCGCCGCCTGAGCGCCATCAACCCCGAAATCAAGCTGACTGCCCACCGCGCTGCGCTGGATGCCGATTCCTTGGCTGCCGCGGTTGGTGCGGTCGATGTTGTGCTCGATTGCAGCGACAACTTCTCCACGCGCGAGGCGGTCAACGCTGCTTGCGTTGCCGCCGGCAAGCCATTGATCAGCGGCGCGGCGATTCGCCTTGAAGGCCAATTGTCAGTGTTCGACCCGCGTCTCGCCGAAAGCCCGTGTTACCACTGTTTATATGGGCACGGCAGCGACACCGAGCTCTCCTGCAGCGAAGCCGGCGTAGTTGGTCCGCTGGTGGGCGTGGTGGGCAGCCTGCAGGCGCTGGAAGCCTTGAAACTGCTGGCCGGTTTCGGCGAACCCTTGGTGGGCCGCCTGTTGCTCATCGATGCCTTGACCACGCGTTTTCGCGAGCTGCGCGTTAAGCGTGACCCCGGCTGCAGCGTGTGCGGGACCCAACATGGTTAAGGGCGCGCCCATCGGTGTGTTCGATTCCGGTGTTGGCGGCTTGTCGGTACTGGCCGAAATTCAGCAATTGCTGCCCCATGAGGCGTTGCTGTACGTGGCCGACTGCGGGCATATCCCCTATGGCGAGAAAACCCCGGCGTTTATTCGTGAGCGTTCGCGGCAGGTTGCGGCATTTCTGCGCGACAAGGGCGCCAAGGCATTTGTGATTGCCTGCAACACCGCGACCGTCGCGGCAGTCGCCGACTTGCGCCAGGACTATCCCGACTGGCCACTGGTGGGCATGGAGCCCGCCGTAAAACCTGCTGCCGCCGCCACCCGCAGCGGCGTGGTCGGTGTGCTTGCCACTACCGGCACCCTGCACAGCGCCAAGTTCGCTGCGCTGCTGGACCGCTTCGCCACTGATGTTCGGGTCATCACCCAACCCTGCCCAGGCCTGGTGGAGCTGATTGAAACCGGCGACCTGAACAGCCCCGCCCTGCGCCAGTTATTGCAGGGTTACATCGAACCGCTGCTCAGCGCCGGTTGCGACACCATCATCCTCGGCTGCACCCACTATCCCTTCCTCAAGCCGCTCCTGGCGCAGATGCTGCCCCCCAGCATCATCCTTATCGACACCGGTGCCGCCGTGGCCCGCCAGCTCAAGCGTTTACTGAGTGAGCGCGATCTTCTGGCCGTCGGCGACCCTGAACCGGCACACTTCTGGACCAGTGGCGATCTGCAACATTTCAGAAACATCCTACCTACATTATGGAAAACTTCCGGAAATGTGAGTGATTTCAGCTTGTGAAAAATTCGTGAAAAAATCACGGTTTTCGACTGAACTTCTGCATTAACGGCGACTTCTATAGCACGTTAGCCTGTACATAAAATCTTACAACGTCGTTTGAAGGGATGTTTCATATGAAGCGTTTTCTCTGTTTGGCTGCGCTTGCGGCTGCGGTAATGGGACACTCTTTTTCGGCGCACGCCGCCGGGTTGGAGTTTGGTCTGGGGGCAACCAGTGATTCAACGCTGACCTATCGGCTGGGGTTGACGTCCGATTGGGACAAGAGCTGGATGCAGAGCGATACGGGTCGCCTGACGGGCTATTGGAGCGGTGCTTACACTTACTGGGAAGGTGACGATCGCGCCGGTGCCAGCAGCCTGTCGTTCTCGCCCGTGTTTGTGTATGAGTTTGCCGGACAGTCGGTCAAACCCTACATCGAAGCCGGGATCGGCGTAGCGGTGTTCTCCCGTACCCAGCTGGAAGACAACAACATTGGCCAAGCCTTTCAGTTCGAAGACCGCCTGGGTTTTGGTCTGCGGTTTACCGGTGGGCATGAAGTGGGCATTCGTGCCACGCACTATTCCAACGCCGGGATCAGCAGCAATAACGACGGGGTAGAGAGCTACTCGTTGCATTACACCATGGCGCTGTAATCTTCAGGCCACTGAAGATCCCCTTGTGGGAGCGGGCTTGCTCGCTTCCACATTTGGATTTCTACCTGTTTCAAGGTCAGCGATACGCCGTCGCAATCCCTTCGCGTTCGGTCAAGCACTCCGGCGCACCCATCTCGAACTCTCGGCAAATCAACGGCCGTCGCTCATAGATCGTGCACATCATCGTGTCCCGATCCAGCGCTGCGCACCAGCCGTCTTCCAGGCGCAGCATCACTTCGCCGCCCCAATCGTCGGTATCGATATAGCGCTCCGGCACGCCGGTGTCGGTAATCAGCATCACTTCCAGCTGGCAGCAGCAGGCCGCGCACGTCGAGCAGGTGACGGCGGGTTCAGCGATTTGGGTGTGGGGGATGTTGGACATGGCGGCAGCTTCCAGCTTTGAGCGGCAAGCTGCAAGTAAAAGCCGACCGACTTCAGTTTTTTCTGGCAACGCTTGCCAGGAGTATGAAGAGTAAAGCCCACAGCAGTGCCAATCCCACCAGGCTCGGCCCCAGGGCGTAACCGAAGCTTACCCCGGCCAGCTGACTGCCTGCGAAATAAGACATCGGACCGCCGACGGCCCCCAGTAACGCTGCGAGCCACCGAGGTTGGGTGCTCCAAGCCAGGCAATGACGTAGCGTGGTTGCCAACAGCGCCCATAGCATCACTAACCACAGCGGAATCAAAGGCCCAGGCTCACTGAACTGAAAAAAGCCGACGGTGCGTAATGACGTATCGACCAACGTGCCCAGCAAGGTCACGCCCAGGATCAACCTGCCGTCTTGCGCCCATGAACTTATCCACAGCAGATGAATGCCCAGTACAGCCAGCCCTACCAGTAACCATAAGCTGTCACCGCCGAGCACACAGGCGAACCAGCCGCACTGAAACAGCACGGCATTGGCCAATGTCTTAAGCACTGAAGCGGCCAAGCAACGGCGGGTTGATCGCCGACGGTTTGGCCAGCAGCAATTGCGCGGTGCCAATGGTGCGCTCCATAAAGCCGCCTTCGCAGTAACACAGGTAAAACTCCCACAGCCGAAGGAAGTATTCGTCGTAGCCCAATTCGGCGAGGCGGCCATGGGCGCGGCGAAAATTCTCATGCCACAGGCGCAAGGTTCGTGCGTAATGCAGGCCGAAATCCTCCATGTGCAGCAGGTTCATATCGGTGTCGCGGCTGACGATGTGCAGCATGTTCTGCACACAGGGCAAAGCGCCGCCTGGGAAGATATAGCGCTGGATGAAATCCACACTGCGCTTGGCCTGTTCAAAGCGTTGCTCACGAATGGTGATGGCTTGCAGCAACATCAGGCCGTCACTTTTGAGCAGGTGCGCGCACTGTTTGAAGTAGGTCGGCAGAAAGCGATGGCCCACTGCTTCGATCATCTCGATGGACACCAGCTTGTCGTACTGGCCGGTCAGGTCGCGGTAATCCTTCAGCAACAAGGTGACCTGGCTTTGCAGCCCCAGGACCTCGATGCGTTTTTCAGTGTAGGCAAACTGTTCCTTGGACAAGGTCGTGGTGGTGACCTTGCAGCCGTAATGCTGCGCCGCATACAGCGCCATGCTGCCCCAGCCGGTGCCGATTTCCAGCAGGTGGTCGCTGGGCTTGAGCGCCAGCTTCTGGCAGATGCGCTCAAGCTTGTTCAGTTGCGCCTGCTCCAGGGTGTCGTCGGGGGTCAGGAATTGCGCCGCCGAGTACATCATGGTGGGGTCGAGGAATTCTTCGAACAGGTCGTTGCCGAGGTCGTAGTGGGCGGCGATGTTTTTTTGCGAACCCTTGTGTGTGTTGCGATTGAGCCAGTGCAGGCCCTGGGTGAACGGCCGGGCCAGGCGTGCTAGGCCGCCTTCCATCGCATCCAGCACATCCAGGTTGCTGACCATCACGCGCACCACGGCGGTCAGGTCCGGGCTGCTCCAGTAACCGTGAATAAACGCCTCGCCAGCGCCAATAGAACCGTTGGCCGCCACTAGGCCCCACACGGCGGGGTCGAGGATCTGGATCTCCCCCAGCAAGTGCGCTTCGCGCGCGCCGAATACTTGCTGCTCGCCATCCTCGATCACCACCAACTGGCCATGGCGCAATTGGCTGAGTTGGCGCAGTACGCCTTTGCGCAACAGCGCGGTGGTCATGCCGTTGACGTTCAGGCGGTTGGCCTTGACCGATACGTTAGGGGATTTCATGGCGGCGATCCTTGGAATAACCGACTGCGGTGCGGGAGGCGCCATCGGCGGCCCGGTGAGGAAAAATCGGTGTGCGTTTAAGCAACAGGCGCATGGCTTGCCAGTAGATCGCCAGGCAGGTCTTGGCGGTCATCCAGGGGAAGCGCCTTAGGTAACGATGCAAACTGGTGCGGTTCAGCGCTTCCTTGTGCAGGCTCAAGGTGGCGTCGAACACTTTCAGCTCGCCCTGCCAGTCGGCCATGTGCACGCCGAGTTTGGCGGCGGGTGCGCTGAAGCTCATGCGGTATTCCAGGTCGCGCGGCAAAAACGGCGACACATGGAAGGCCTTGGCCACGGCGAAGTGCTGGTGTTCATCTGCGCCGAGGGTCTGGGCGGGCAGCACGTAGTGATAGCGCTCGCGCCATGGGGTGTTGGTCACTTCACACAGGATCGCGGCCAGACGTCCGTCGACCTCGAAGCAGTAGAAGAAACTCACAGGGTTAAAAGCCAGGCCCCAACTGCGAGCCTGGGTCAGTAGGCAGATAACGCCCTGAGGTGTACGCCCCAGTGCCTTGCCGACTTCCTGGCGCACGGCATCGCTCAAGCTCATGCCGGTGCGCGTCAATTCACGCAGGTAATCCTGTTGGCGAAAACCAAAGGGCGCCAGCCAACTGCGCCCGGCCAGGGGCGAGAGCCCAAGCACTTCGTGTTCTTCGCTCAAGTCCAGGTACAGCAGGCCGATGCGGTAGCGAAAGGCGTGGGCCTTGGGCGTAAATCGGCGATGGGCAATCCAGCCGCTGTACAGGGCGCTGTTCACAGGGTTTCCCCAAACGCCTGGGCGACGCGCAAAGCGCTGACCACGCCGTCTTCGTGGAAACCGTTGGCCCAGTAGGCACCGCAATAGAAGGTGTTACGCACGCCAGACACTTCCTCCCAACGGCCTTGGGCCGCCACCGCTGCCAGGCTGTATTGCGGATGGGCGTAGGTGTAGCGCGCCAGGACCTTCAGCGGGTTGATCATCGACGTCTGGTTCAGGCTCACGCAAAAGGTCGTGGCGCTGTCGATGCCTTGCAGTATGTTCATGTCATAGGTCACCGCCGCCGGCGCCTGCCCATTGCCGGTCAGCCGATAATTCCAGCTGGCCCAGGCCAGTTTGCGGTCGGGCAGCAGGCGGGTGTCGGTGTGCAGCACCACTTCGTTATCGGCATAGGGCAGGGCGCCGAGGACCGCTTGTTCGGCTGGGCTTGGATCGGCCAGCAGCGCCAGGGCCTGGTCGCTGTGGCAGGCGAAGACCACTCGATCAAATGCCTCGCTGCCGGCCGGGCTGTGGATAACCACGCCGTCGTCGGTACGCTCAACGTTATGCACAGGGCAATTGAGGCGGATCTGTTCGCGGAAGCTGCGGGTCAGCGGTTCGATGTAACGGCTGGAGCCACCCTCGATCACGCACCATTGCGGGCGGTTACTCACCGAGAGCAAGCCGTGATTCTTAAAGAAGCGCACAAAGAACTGCAAGGGGAATGCAAGCATGTCAGCCAGGGACATCGACCAGATCGCCGCGCCCATCGGCACGATGTAGTGCCGGATAAACCGCTCGCCGTAGTGACCGGCGTTGAGGTAGTCACCCAGGGTCATTTCGGCGCTGATGCGTTGGTCTTGCAGGTCCAGCGGTGCCTGGCGATTGAAGCGCAAGATGTCGCGCAACATGCCCCAGAAGCCCGGCGAAAGGATATTGCGACGCTGGGCAAACAGGCTGTTGAGGTTGTTGCCGTTGTACTCGAACCCCGTCTGCTCATCGCACACCGAAAAGCTCATCTCGGTAGGTTTGAACGTTACCCCTATCTGCTCCAGCAGGCGGATGAAGTTGGGGTAGGTCCAGTCGTTAAACACGATGAAGCCGGTGTCTACCGCGTAGCTTTTGCCCTCGACGGTCACGTTGACCGTGTGGGTATGCCCGCCAATACGATCACCCGCTTCGAACAGCGTAATCTCATGCTGGCGGCTGAGCAGGTAAGCACTGGTCAGCCCCGCGATGCCGCTGCCGATGATGGCGATCTTCACAGGTCGTCCTTTTTCGGCGGCGGACTGCGCAACATGCGTTTACCGATGATCAACTGCGCGCGATTCGGCAATTTCGACAGCGGCCAGAGGGTGGCGATAAAGAGTGCAGGAAAGGCGATTTCCAGCGGGCGTTTTTCCAGCTTGGCGAAGATGTGCCGCGCGGCTTTGTCTGCCGACCAACTGAGGGGCATGGGGAAGTCGTTGCGTTCGGTCAGCGGCGTGTCGACAAAGCCTGGGCTGATCACGGTAACGTCGATGTTTTCCGGCGAAAGGCTGATGCGCAGTGCCTCGAACAGGTAGCGCAAGCCGGCCTTGGACGCGCCATAGGCTTCGGCGCGAGGCATCGGCAGGTAAGTCACGGCGCTGGCGACACCCACCAGGTGGGGGCTGCGCCCTGCCCGCAAAAGCGGCAGGGCTGCTTCGATGCAATAGCTGCTTGCCAGTAGGTTGGTGCGCACCACGTGCTCGATGATTGATGAATCAAACTGCTTGGCGTCCACATATTCACAGGTGCCGGCATTGAGGATCACCGTGTCCAGGGAACCCCAGGCCACGCCGATATGTTCGCCGATCTCGCGCACGGTCTGGCTGTTGGTCAGGTCGCCGGCCACCACCAGCACTTGGCCGGGGTAACGTTGGGCGAGTGCTTCCAAAGGCTCTTTGGTGCGGGAGCTGAGTGCGACGTGTGCGCCGCTGTTGAGCAGCTCCACGGCCAGCGCTGCACCGATACCACTGCTGGCGCCGGTCAGCCAATAACGACGGGGCGGTACTGCGTTCATCCCACTCTCCTTTTCAGCCAACTGACGAGTCTGCCCAGTACCGGCAAATGTTCGTACAGCATGGCGCCGGCATCGAAGTAGTCACGGTGGCGGTACACCTTGTCACGCCACATCAAGTGCGAGCAGCCTTCCACCCGAATCACCTTGCCCTTGGCCAGGCGCGGGTGGCAGAAACTCATTTTCCAGCGCAGGTAACCTTCGCCCTCGGCCACTTGGTCGAAACCGTGGAAGTCGAAGCGTAGCTGGCTGACGTTGCCATACAGCTCGCTGAAGTAACGGTGCAAGTCGGGCAGCCCATGGACTTCGTGGAGCGGGTCGGTAAAGACGATGTCCTTGCTGTACAAGCTGTCGAGCAGGTGCAGGTTGTGCTTGTCCAGCGTGGCAAAGGCCTGTGCGAAGCGGCGCAGGAAATCACTCATATTCGCCCCCTGCGGCTTGTCGCGAGGGCAGGCTACGGAAGGCGGCCAGGGCGCGTTCGCGGGATTTCTTCAGGTCGACAATCGATCGTGGGTAGTCGGCCACGCCGAACAAACCACCGGCTGCATCCGGGTTGTGCACGCCCTTTTTATTCAGTGCGGCAAGTTCCGGCAGCCAGTGCTTGATGAAGACGCCTTCGCTGTCGAATTTTTCCGACTGGCTCAAAGGGCTGAAAATCCGGAAGTACGGCGCCGAGTCGGTGCCGGTGGATGAACTCCACTGCCAGCCGCCGTTATTAGCGGCCAGGTCACCATCAATCAGATGGCGCATAAAGAAGCGCTCGCCTTCGCGCCAATCGATCAGCAGATTTTTAGTCAGGAACATCGCCACGACCATGCGCAGGCGGTTGTGCATCCAGCCAGTTTCAAGCAGTTGACGCATGGCGGCGTCGATGATCGGCAGGCCGGTGCGCGCTTCCTGCCACGCGGCGAGATCTTTGGGTGCATTGCGCCAAGCCACGGCTTCGGTTTCGGGGCGGAACGCACGGTGGCGCGACACCCGTGGGTAACCCACTAGGATGTGCTTGTAGAACTCGCGCCACAGCAATTCGTTGATCCAGGTGATGGCGCCCATGTCGCCACTCTCGAACTCGCCACCGTTGGCTTGTAACGCGGCGTGCAGGCATTGGCGCGGCGAAATCACCCCCGCCGCGAGGTAGGCAGAGAGCTGGCTGGTGCCGGGCTTGGCCGGGAAGTCACGCTCGTCCTTGTAGTAGCTGATCTGCTGGTCGGCGAAGGCGTCGAGGCGCCGCTGGGCCTCGTCTTCACCGGCGGGCCAGAGGGCACGCAGCGTGTCGCTGGGCGGCTCGAAACCTTCGACCGTGTTCGGGATGGGGTCGCTTTTCAGCTTGAGCGCAGCCTGGGCCTTTGGCGCAGCGACCCTCTGGGGTAACGCGCTGTGCAGGCGGGTGTAGCAAACCTTGCGGAACTGGCTGTACACCTGAAAGTAAGTGCCGGTCTTGGTCAGCACACTGCCAGGCTGGAAGAACAGTTGATCCAAGTAGCTGTGGAAAGTGACACCTGCCTCTTCCAATGCCTTGGACACTGCCGCATCGCGACGGCTTTCATGAATGCCGTATTCCTCGTTGACGTGCACCGACTCCACCGAGAGTTCGCGGCACAGCGTGCCCAGCACGCTGGGCGCCTGGTCCCAGGTGGCGGCGGTGCGAATCAGCAGGGGAATGTTCAGCTCGCCCAGCGTTTTACTCAGCGCTTGCAGGTTGCGCAGCCAGAAATCCACTTTGCACGGCGCATCGTCGTGGGCCAGCCATTGCTCGGGTGTGATCAGGTAGACGGCCGCCATCGGACCCCGCTGGCTCGCGGCGGTCAGGGCGGTGTTGTCGTGTTGGCGCAAGTCTGTGCGCAGCCAGATCAGATGCATTTAAAGAAGTCCACGCTGGATCAGTAGCTGATGAGCCGACAACGGCTCTTCGGCGACGAGCAACTCAGGGATGTCATGGGTTAATACCGCCAACTCCGCCTGGTGGATGCACACCGTTGGTCCGACGATCAACTTAGGGCAACTGATGCCGCCCAGAAGTTTCGCGAATGTCGACAACTGCAGCGCCTTGCTCGAATACAGCAACACGGCGCGCGGCCGCAGGTGTTCCACCGCCAGGGCCAGCTCGCCGACGGGCAGCGGCCAGTCGAACACTTCCACCGGGCAGTCGGCACTGCTGGCCAGCCAGGCGCTGAGCCACAAATGCGGTTCCAGTGGCAGGTCGGACTGGTTGACCAGCAGCAATGGCGCACCCTGCAGCTGGCGATTGTTGTGGTAGATGCGCGCACCAAACTTGCTTCGCAGCCAGGACAAGAAAAATACCCGTTCCATCTGCGCGCGGAATTGACCTTGCCAACGCTGTTCCAGCTCCTGCAGCAGCGGTAACAGCAGTTGCTCGCATAAGGTGCGTGGCGGGTACAGTGCCATGGCCTGGTTGAAGGCGTCGTCGACCCGGCGCTCAGTCAATTCACTGATGGCGTGTACCAGGTTCTGGCGCAGGGTGTGCCATTCATTTTCCACGGCATGGGGAATGGCCTGGGCGGAGTCGATCAGGCCTTTGACTTGGCTGACCGGCACGCCACGATTGAGCCAGGTGAGAATGGTGTGGATGCGTTGCACATGCTCGGCGCTGAACAGCCGGTGGCCCTTGGGCGTGCGCTGGGGCACGATCAGGCCGTAACGGCGCTCCCAGGCGCGCAGGGTCACGGCATTAACGCCGGTCTGGCGCGCCACTTCGCGGATTGGCAGCCAGCCTTCTTGGAGGGCTTGGGCGATGTCTTCGCCGGGTTCGTCTAGCAGGGCAGCTCTCATGGTCTAGATCGCATTTCGCAGGCTGAGGTTTTCCGGGTGCGGTTGCAGGTAGGCCTGCTGCGCGATGTAGCGGTCCGGGTGTTGGCGAAAGTGGTGCTTTAGCAGGGTCAACGGCACCACCAGCGGTACGATGCCGTGGCGGTATTGGCCGATGACGGTTTGCATTTCCTGCTTGTCTTCGGCGCTGATGGCCTGTTTGAGGTAACCGCTGATGTGTTGCAATACATTGGAGTGGGTGCCACGGGTCGCACATTTGCTCAGGCCGGTCATCAGGTCGCTGAAATAACAGCTGGCCAATTCGTCGAGGTTGGCGCCCTTGGTCATGCTGCCCAGCAGGTGGCCAAGGCTTTTGTAATGCGCCGGGCTGTGGGCCATCAGCAAGTATTTATAGCGCGAATGAAAGGCCAGCAAACGGTGGCGTGTCAGTCCTTCGGCCAGCAGTTGTTGCCAACTGGCGTAGACGAATACACGGGCCAGGAAATTTTCCCGCAGCACGGGGTCATTCAGCCGACCGTCCTCTTCCACCGGCAGGTTAGGGTGGCGTTCACAAAATGCCTGGGCGTAGATGCCACGCCCGCCTCCGTCCACCGGGGTGCCGTTGTCGCGGTACACCTTGACCCGCTCCAGGCCACAGGACGGCGACTTCTGCATAAAGATGTAGCCACACAGGTCGGTGTGTTCCGCGGCCATTTGCTGGCCGTAGTCGTCGAGCGGCTGGGTCACGTTCAGTGCGCGATTAACGGTGCCGACAGCTTGCGGATGGGTCGCGTCGCCCACCAGGCGGATCGGTTCGCGGGGGATACCCAGACCGATCGCCACTTCAGGGCACAACGGCACAAAGTCGAAATAGTCAGCGAGGGTCTGACTGCACAGCAGTGATTGTTTATGGCCGCCGTTGAAGCGCACGTTTTCGCCCAGCAGGCAGGCGCTGATGGCGATCTTCGGTTTGGTAGTGCTGGACATAAACCAACCCTCTGCAAGGTTCCTGTACAACATAAAAATGTTGTACAACTAAGCCTCATCATAGGTTCGGTGCTGTACAAGTCAAATTATTTGTACAAGTTTTGCGTGCGGTCTATTTCCAGCCGATTTTCCAGGCGTCGATATCTTGCAGGGTTTGCCAGGGCAGGCGTTCGCTGCGCCGGGTCATGACGGCTTGCAGTTCTATTTCCAGTACGGTGCCTTCATCGTCGCGAAACAATTCGGTGACCAGAAAGTGTTTTTCCTTGTTTCGGGGGCGTGCTGCTGTCCACTTCGACAGCAGCAATTTGGCGGGATTGATACGGTTCATTGCAGGTGCTCGATCAAGCGTCGCGCGGCTTCCTGGCCGCTGAGCCATGCGCCCTCGACGCGGCCCGACAGGCACCAGTCGCCACACACATACAGGCCGAGGTCGGCATCAGCCAGCACGCCGAATTCGTGGCTGCTGGATGGTCGTGCGTAGAGCCAGCGGTGCGCCAGGCTGAACGACGGCGCGGGCATGGCGCTGTGCAGCAGTTCGGCGAAAGCACCGTGCAGGTGCTCGATCACGGCCTCTCTGGACAGGTCCAGGTGGGCCTTGCTCCAGGCACTGGTGGCGTGCAGTACCCAGGTGTCGAGTGTGGCGTCGCGCCCTGGTTTGCTGCGGTTGCGCGCCAGCCAATCGAGGGGGCTGTCTTGTACAAAGCAGCCTTGCATGGGCGTATCCAGGGGGGTGTCGAACGCCAGGGCGATGGCCCAGGTAGGGTCCATTTTCACACCGGCGGCGGCACTCGCCAGCTTGGGAGCGGCGGCCAGCAGCGCGGTGGCTTGCGGAGCCGGGGTGGCGATGATCACGTGGCTGAACGGGCCGTGGTTCTCGCCGTCGGCGTCCAACAGGTTCCAGTGTTGTTTGCCCTGGAACACTTCGGTGATGCGGCAACCAAACGCCACCGGCAGGTCGTCGAGCAGGGCGCGGGTGATCGCGCTCATGCGGGGAGTGCCGACCCAGCGGATCTGTTCATCGGGGGAGGGTGTGAGTTGGCCGGACTTGAAGTTGTACAGCTGGGGCTTCCATTGCTCGGCCCAACCGTTACTTTGCCAGCGCTGGACTTCGTTGACGAAACGCCGGTCGCGGGCGGTGAAGTACTGCGCACCCATGTCCAGGGCACCGGCATCGCTGCGCTTGCTGGACATGCGGCCACCGCTGCCGCGGCTTTTATCGAAGAGTTGTACAACGTGCCCCGCGTCTTGTAACGCTCGGGCGGCGGAGAGACCGGCGATGCCGGTGCCGATGATCGCGATGGGAACAGTCATGGGAGGCCTCGTTTTACCGTTGGGTACAGACTACGCCGACACCAATAGCTGTACAATATTGTTTTTTGGTATAAGTTTTGGCTTACCTGTTCTTACGGCGTGACCTATGGTTAACCCATAGGCTTAATCCAACGTTACGCCCGTTCAAATTGATCCCTGCTTATAAAATAGACCAGTGATCGGCGGCGAACGTTACATGAGGAGCGTCCCATGCACATTTTGCTGACCGGCGGTACTGGCCTGATCGGCCGCCAACTCTGCCAACACTGGATTGCGCAGGGCCATCGCCTGACGGTGTGGAGTCGTCATCCGGACCAGGTCGCCAAGTTGTGTGGCGACCAAGTGTCGGGGGTTGATCGCCTGCAAGAGGTTATCGGCCCGGTGGATGCGGTCATTAACCTCGCCGGCGCCGCCATCGCCGATCGCCCCTGGACCCACAAGCGCAAGGCCTTGCTGTGGAGCAGTCGTATCAGCCTCACCGAAACCTTGCTGGCGTGGCTTGAAGGTCTGGCACAAAAACCAGCGGTGTTGATTTCCGGCTCGGCGGTGGGCTGGTATGGCGATGGCGGTGAACGCGAATTGACCGAAGCCAGCGGCCCCGTGCAGGACGATTTCTCCAGCCAGCTGTGCATCGCCTGGGAAGAAACCGCCCAGCGCGCCGAAGCCTTGGGCATTCGCGTAGTGCTGGTACGTACCGGGCTGGTGCTGGCGGCTGAGGGCGGCTTTTTGTCGCGGCTGTTGCTGCCTTTCAAACTGGCGCTGGGCGGGCCTATCGGTAATGGTCGGCAGTGGATGCCGTGGGTCCATATAAAGGATCAAATCGGCCTGATTGATTTTCTTCTGCACAAGCCTGACGCCAGCGGTCCTTATAATGCCTGCGCGCCACACCCGGTGCGCAATCGCGAGTTTGCGAAAACCCTGGGCCAGGTGCTGCACCGCCCGGCGTTCATGCCGATGCCGGCCTTTGTGTTGAAGGTGGGCCTGGGCGAGTTGTCCGGCCTTTTGTTGGGTGGGCAGAAGGCGGTGCCCGAACGGTTACTGGCCGCTGGTTTCACTTTCCAGTTCACTGAGTTGCGCGCGGCTCTGGATGACTTGTCCAGCCGCCTCTAGAGATAGGATGTTGCATGACGGATCACGCGTTATTACTGGTCAATCTGGGCTCGCCAAAGTCCACTTCGGTGGCCGATGTGCGCAGCTACCTCAATCAATTCCTGATGGACCCTTATGTGATCGACCTGCCGTGGCCGGTGCGGCGCTTGCTGGTGTCGCTGATCCTGATTAAGCGCCCCGAGCAGTCGGCGCACGCCTACGCCTCCATCTGGTGGGACGAGGGCTCGCCGCTGGTGGTGCTCAGCCGCCGTCTGCAACAGCAGATGACCACGCAGTGGACCCAAGGCCCGGTGGAGTTGGCGATGCGCTACGGCGAACCGTCCATTGAAACTGTGCTGACGCGCCTCGCCGCCCAAGGCATCCGCAAAGTGACCTTGGCGCCGTTGTATCCGCAGTTTGCCGACAGCACCGTGACCACTGTGATTGAAGAGGCCAAGCGGGTTGTGCGCGATAAACAGTTGGACGTGCAATTCTCGATCTTGCAGCCGTTCTACGATCAGCCGGAATACCTTGATGCGCTCGCGGCGAGCGTTCGGTCCTATGTGGAGCAGGATTACGATCACCTGCTGCTGAGTTTCCACGGGCTGCCCGAGCGCCATCTGACCAAGCTCGACCCGACGGGCCAGCATTGCTTCAAGGACGCCGATTGCTGCAAGAACGCATCGGCTGAGGTGCTGCAGACGTGCTACCGCGCGCAATGCTTCAGCGTCGCCCGCGATTTCGCCGAACGGCTGGGTTTGCCGGAGGGCAAATGGTCGGTGGCCTTCCAATCGCGCCTGGGCCGGGCGAAGTGGATCGAACCCTACACCGAAGCCCGCCTGGAAGCCTTGGCCCAGCAAGGTGTGAAAAAGCTGCTGGTAATGTGCCCGGCGTTTGTCGCCGATTGCATCGAGACGCTGGAAGAAATCGGCGATCGCGGGCTGGAGCAGTTCCGCGAGGCCGGGGGCGAGGAGTTGGTGCTGGTGCCGTGCCTGAATGATGATCCACAGTGGGCGAAGGCGCTCAATACCTTGTGTGAAAGAGCGCCCACGACGCTATAACTTAAGCCGAATGAACATCAAACTGTGGGAGCGGGCTTGCTCGCGAATCGTCGCACCGCCGCTCCCACATTTTTTTACTGTGTTTACAGCTTGAGGGTCAGGCTGACCGTGAGATTGCGCGGCTCACCCGGATTGATCCAATAGCTGCTGTAGGACCGCTCGTAGTACTTCTCATCAAACAGGTTGTTCAGGTTCAAACCCACGGTGACATTCTCCGTGGCTTTGTAATGGGCCAGCAGATCCACCGTGTGGTAAGCCGGCAGTTCGAAACGCGTACCTGCTTCACCGGAGCGATCGCCCACGTAGGTAAACGCTGCACCCAAATCGGATCCGCGCAACGCGCCATCCTGAAACTCATACACCCCCAACAGACTGCCGCTGCGCTTGGCCACGCCGAGAATCCGGCTGCCGGCTGGAATGGCTTTGTCGCCCTTGGTGACTTCGGCCTCGATGTAGGCAACCGCGCCGATCACCCGTACCGCATCGGTCACTTGCCCGGTCAGTTGCAGGTCAAAGCCCTGGCTGCGCGCTTTGCCCATGGCGCGATTCAGGTTGGTGGCAGGGTCCAGGGCCAGCACGTTTTCCTTTTCGATATGGAACGCGGCGAGGGTGGCGCTGAGGCGGTCGTCGAACAGCTCGCTCTTGATCCCCACTTCATAACCCACGCCTTCTTCCGGCTTGAAGGTTCTGCCGTTGGCATCCAGGCCGCTGTTGGGTTTGAACGAGGTAGAGGCGTTGGCGAACACGCCGACGTCGGGCGTTAGCTGGTAGAGCAGGCCAGCGCGTTGGGTAAAGGCGTCGTGGGTTTGCCGGCTCTTGGCGTGATTGCGTGTGAAGTCGTCGGTGCTTTGTTCGAAATGCTCGAAGCGCGCGCCAACCATGCCGCGCAAGCGATCGGTGAAGATGATCTGGTCTTGCAGGTTCAGTGCCTGGCTTTTGGTCTGTTCGAAGAAGTCGGTGCCGGAGCGCACGCCGTTGGGTTTGGCCTTGCCGTAGACCGGGTTGTAGATGTCGATGGCATAGTCGCTGCCGCCGATAGCCGTCACGCGTTCCTTCTTGCGGTAGTCCTCGTATTCAGTGCCGACCAGCAGCTCATGCTGCCAGCTGCCAATGTCGAACAACCCACGCAGTTCAAGCTGGGTAATGCTGTCGTGCCAACCCATGGAGCGTTCGCGATAGCGGCGGTTGATAGTGTGGCCGTCGGGATTCAGTGTGCGGTTTTCCGAAGCGTCGCCCCACAGGCTGCCTTGTTTGTAGTGGCTAGCCAGGCGTAGTTTCCAGGCGTCGCTGAGGTGATGTTCCAGCGTGGCCTGGATGCGGTTGTTGTGGTTGTCGATGTCGCCATCATTGGGCTCGCCGAGGAAGGTGGAGCGCGATACGCCGCTGGCGTCGACGATGCCGCGGTCGAAGGTAGAGCTGTGGCGGACGAATTCGCTTTCCACCAGCAAGCTCGTATCCGGGTCCAGTTGCCAACTGAACGAGGGCGCGACGAATACCCGCTTGCTCTGCACGTGATCGCGGAAGCTGTGGTTGTCTTCCACGGCCAGGTTGACCCGCGATAGCACGTTGCCTTCGCTGTCCAGCGGGGTGTTCACATCCACGGCGGTGCGGTAGCGGTCCCAACTGCCGGCGCTGGTTTGCACGGTGGTGAAGGCTTCCGGTTGAGGCTTCTTGGTGACGATATTCACTGTGCCGCCGGGGTCGCCACGCCCATACAGGCTGGCGGCGGGACCCTTGAGTACTTCAATGCGCTCGATGTTGGCCGTATCCGGTGTGCTCGGGTAGCCGCGGTTGGCGCTGAAGCCGTCCTGGTAGAACTCTGACGTGGTGAAGCCGCGCACACTGTATTCGTAGAGGGTGAGGCCGCCGAAGTTGTTTTGCTTGGACACACCGCCGGCAAATTCCAAGGCACGTTCCACGTTGTTGCTGCCCAGGTCGTTGAGCACTGTGGCGGGAATCACGCTGATGGATTGTGGGATGTCACGAATGGCAGTGTCGGTTTTTGTCGCGCTGGCGGAGCGGGTGGCGCGGTAGCCTTTGACCGGGCCGGTGGCGGATTCATAGGCATCGGTGGTGACACTGATGGTGTCGAGTTCCAGGGTGTTTTCTTCAGCGAAAGCGGGTTCGAGCAGCAAGCCTAAGGCCAGGCCAGCCAAGGGCGCGATTTTTCGAGACGGCATGATAGAGCGTTCCAATAGCGATATTGAAACAATATAACATGACTAATGAGAATGGATTGCTTTGAAATATAAGATTACAGGTGTCCTCGAGCGGACACCCGTATGAGTCGGCTTATTCCTCTTCTTTAACCGGCGCGGGCGGAGGGCGCAGGCCTATTTCTGCCAGTAGCTTGATCTCCTTGCCGTTGCGCATGACCTGGATCGCCACCTTGTCGGTCGGCTTGATCCGCGCGACCTGGTTCATCGACTTGCGGCCATCGCCTGCCGGTTCGCCGTTGATGCTGAGGATCACATCGCCCAGATGCAGGCCGGCTTTCTGCGCCGGGCCATCGCGGAAGATCCCGGCGACCACAATGCCTGGGCGCCCGGTCAAGCCAAACGATTCGGCCAGCTCCTTGGTCAACGGCTGTACTTCAATCCCCAACCAGCCGCGAATCACTTGGCCGTGCTCAATGATCGATTTCATCACTTCCATCGCCAGCTTTACCGGGATCGCAAACCCGATGCCCTGTGACCCGCCAGACTTGGAGAAAATCGCCGTGTTGATGCCGGTCAGGTTGCCATTGGCATCCACCAGTGCACCGCCGGAGTTGCCCGGGTTGATCGCGGCGTCGGTCTGGATGAAGTCTTCGTAGCTGTTAAGCCCCAACTGGTTACGCCCGGTAGCGCTGATAATGCCCATGGTCACCGTCTGGCCCACCCCGAAC
The DNA here is from genome assembly GCF_963970975.1 of Pseudomonas sp. RA_15y_Pfl1_P11. Classification (NCBI taxonomy): domain Bacteria; kingdom Pseudomonadati; phylum Pseudomonadota; class Gammaproteobacteria; order Pseudomonadales; family Pseudomonadaceae; genus Pseudomonas; species Pseudomonas sp. RA_15y_Pfl1_P11. The sequence goes on along the minus strand of NZ_CAXAOY010000022.1, from coordinate 38,537 downwards.
GGGTTACCGATGGCCAGCGCCACGTCACCTACTCGCAAGCCGTCGGAACGGCCGAGGGTGATGGAGGGCAGGCTCTTCAAATCGATCTTCAGGACCGCGAGGTCGGTTTCCGGGTCGCTGCCCACTACGCGCGCCAGGGTTTCGCGGCCGTCACGCAGGGCCACGACGATCTGGTCGGCGCCGGTTGTCACGTGGTTGTTGGTAAGGATGTAGCCTTCCGGGCTCATGATCACCCCGGAACCCAGGCTGGATTCCATGCGGCGTTGTTTGGGCCCGTTGTCACCGAAATAGCGGCGGAACTGCGGGTCTTCAAACAGTGGGTGCGCCGGTTTGTTGATGATCTTGGTGGTGTACAGGTTAACCACGGCAGGTGCGGCAATTATCACCGCATCGGCATAAGTCACCGGGCCTCGCACCACCGCGTTGGTTTGCGGCGCCTGTTGCAGGTTCACATCAAGGCTGGGTAGACCCACCAGCTCGGGGAAACGCTGAATAATCAGCATCGCGATCAGCACGCCAGCCAACAATGGCCATCCAAAAAAACGCAGCGCCTTGAGCATCAAGTAAGTCCTGACAGGTTGCAGGGGGCGGGAGAGCGCCCATAATGTCGCGCATTATACGAGGCTGCGAGCGCCTTCGAACGGGATATTTAGGAGTCTTTTATGGCCGTCCCCCTTACCACCCTCGTCGAGGAAGCAGACCGCTACCTCGGCAGCGCAAAAATTGCCGATTATTGCCCCAATGGCCTGCAGGTCGAGGGCCGCCCGCAGGTGATGCGCATCGTGAGCGGCGTGACCGCAAGCCAAGCCTTGCTGGACGCGGCGGTTGAAGCCCAGGCCGACCTGATCCTGGTGCACCACGGCTATTTCTGGAAAGGCGAAAACCCTTGTATCACCGGCATGAAACAGCGCCGCTTGAAGACGCTGCTCAAGCACGATATCAGCCTGTTGGCCTACCATCTGCCACTGGACCTGCACCCCGACGTCGGCAACAACGTGCAGTTGGCGCGTCAGCTCGACATCACCGTCGAAGGCCCACTGGACCCGAACAACCCCAAAGTCGTCGGCCTGGTCGGCTCCCTTGCCGAGCCCCTGTTGCCCCGCGACTTTGCCCGTCGGGTGCAAGAAGTCATGGGGCGCGAGCCGCTGTTGATCGAAGGCAGCGAAATGATCCGCCGCGTCGGCTGGTGCACCGGCGGTGGTCAGGGCTATATCGACAACGCGATTGCTGTCGGCGTCGACCTGTTCCTGAGCGGCGAGGCCTCGGAGCAGACCTTCCACAGCGCCCGCGAAAACGACATCAGCTTCATCGCCGCCGGCCACCATGCGACTGAGCGCTATGGTGTGCAGGCGCTGGGCGATTACCTGGCACGGCGCTTCGCGCTGGAACATATTTTCATCGATTGCCCTAACCCGATCTGAGCCTCACCACGGGACAAACTGTGGGCGCTGGCTTGCCTGCGAACGCATCGCTGCGGTTCACCTGACTGACCGCGGTGCTTGCATCACAGGCAAGCCGGCTGCCACAGGAAGCCCAAACTTGGGGGCATATTCATATACCGTTTCGATCTAGCTGGCGCCCTGAATAGAAGCAGGTGCTGTGCTAGCATGCCCCGCTCGAACACGGCCCGCTGGCCGTCCACAAGATCGTTTTTCCGTGAGTAACCATGGTCGACAAACTGACGCATCTGAAACAGCTGGAGGCGGAAAGCATCCACATCATCCGCGAGGTCGCCGCCGAGTTCGACAACCCGGTGATGCTCTACTCGATCGGTAAAGACTCCGCCGTGATGCTGCATCTGGCACGCAAGGCCTTCTTCCCGGGCAAACTGCCGTTCCCAGTGATGCACGTCGACACCCGCTGGAAATTCCAGGAAATGTACAAGTTCCGCGACAAAATGGTCGAAGAGCTTGGCCTGGACCTGATCACCCACATCAACCCGGATGGCGTGGCGCAGGGTATCAACCCGTTCACCCACGGCAGCGCCAAGCACACCGACATCATGAAGACCGAAGGCCTCAAGCAGGCCCTGGACAAGCATGGTTTCGACGCAGCATTCGGCGGTGCCCGTCGCGATGAAGAGAAATCCCGTGCCAAAGAGCGCGTGTACTCGTTCCGCGACAGCAAGCACCGCTGGGACCCGAAAAACCAGCGCCCGGAGCTGTGGAACGTCTACAACGGCAACGTCAACAAGGGCGAATCCATCCGTGTGTTCCCGCTGTCCAACTGGACCGAGCTGGACATCTGGCAGTACATCTACCTGGAAGGCATCCCGATCGTACCGCTGTACTTCGCCGCCGAGCGCGACGTGATCGAGAAGAACGGCACGTTGATCATGATCGACGACGACCGCATCCTTGAGCACCTGTCCGACGAAGACAAAGCCCGAATCATCAAAAAGAAAGTCCGTTTCCGTACCCTTGGCTGCTACCCGTTGACGGGCGCGGTGGAGTCCGAAGCCGAGACGCTGACGGACATCATCCAGGAAATGCTCCTGACGCGAACTTCCGAGCGCCAGGGCCGTGTCATCGACCACGATGGCGCAGGCTCGATGGAAGATAAAAAACGTCAAGGGTACTTTTAAGCTTCGAGTTACAAGCGGCAAGCTGCAAGTTAAAGGCGGTATGCGTACTTTGCAGTTTGGTGCTTGCAGCCGGTTTTTGCGAGCCGCTATCGAGTGACTTGTAATGGACTTCGAGAAGTTGGTCGTTTGGCAGAGAAGCAAGTGTTTAGCGGTGGAAATCTACCGGGAGTTTGCACAATGCAAAGATCTTGGTTTTAAGGATCAGATCACTCGGTCAGCACTTTCGGTGCCCTCCAATATTGCTGAAGGTATGGAGCGTTGCAGTGCTACAGAGAAGGTACGTTTTCTTTGGATAGTGAAAGCTTCTTGTGGGGAGTTACGAACACAGATTCTCATCGGCAGCGACATTGCTTACATCGCCCACCCGCTGGCTGAAAACTGGATTGCAGAAACTCGCGAGCTCTCAAAAATGCTCTGCGGCTTGATCAACAAAATTTCTGACTAGCTGTACGCCGACAAGCTTGCCGCTTGAAGCTTACAGCTCGGAGCTTGAACGCAATGAGCCATCAATCTGATTTGATCAGCGAGGACATCCTCGCTTACCTGGGCCAGCACGAGCGCAAGGAAATGTTGCGCTTCCTGACCTGCGGCAACGTCGACGACGGCAAGAGCACCCTGATCGGGCGCCTGCTGCACGACTCCAAGATGATCTACGAAGATCACCTGGAAGCCATCACCCGCGATTCGAAGAAGTCCGGCACCACTGGGGACGACATCGACCTGGCGTTGCTGGTCGACGGCCTGCAGGCTGAGCGTGAGCAAGGCATCACCATTGATGTCGCCTATCGCTACTTCTCTACCGCCAAGCGCAAATTCATCATCGCCGACACCCCCGGCCATGAGCAGTACACCCGCAACATGGCCACCGGTGCGTCCACCTGTGACCTGGCGATCATCCTGATCGACGCCCGCTACGGCGTGCAGACCCAGACCCGACGCCACAGCTATATCGCCTCGTTGCTGGGCATCAAGCACATCGTGATCGCCGTCAACAAGATGGACATCAATGGCTTTGACCAAAGCGTATTCGAGTCGATCAAGGCCGATTACCTGAAGTTTGCCGATGGCATCGCCTTCAAACCGAGCACCATGGCCTTTGTGCCAATGTCGGCGCTCAAAGGCGATAACGTGGTCAACAAGAGCGAGCGTTCGCCCTGGTACACCGGGCAGTCGCTGATGGAGATCCTCGAAACCGTCGAGATCGCCAACGACCGCAACTACACTGACCTGCGTTTCCCGGTGCAGTACGTCAACCGTCCGAACCTGAACTTCCGTGGTTTCGCCGGCACCCTGGCCAGCGGCATCGTGCACAAGGGCGACGAAGTCGTGGTGCTGCCGTCGGGCAAGAGCAGCCGCGTCAAATCCATTGTCACCTTTGAAGGGGAGTTGGAGCACGCCGGCCCTGGTCAAGCAGTGACGCTGACCATGGAAGACGAGATCGACATTTCCCGTGGCGACCTGTTGGTACATGCCGACAACGTGCCGCAAGTGACCGACGCTTTCGACGCCATGCTGGTGTGGATGGCCGAAGAACCGATGCTGCCGGGCAAGAAATACGACATCAAGCGCGCCACCAGCTACGTGCCGGGTTCCATCACCAGCATCGTGCACCGTGTGGATGTGAACACCTTGGCCGAAGGCCCGGCGAGTTCGCTGCAGTTGAACGAGATTGGTCGGGTCAAGGTCAGCCTCGACGCGGCCATCGCCCTGGACGGTTACGACAGCAACCGCACCACCGGTGCGTTCATCGTCATCGACCGCTTGACCAACGGCACTGTGGCCGCGGGCATGATCATCGCACCGCCAGTCACTCACGGCAGCGCGTCGCAGCACGGCAAGCTGGCCCACGTGGCCACCGAAGAACGTGCCCTGCGCTTCGGCCAGCAGCCGGCCACCGTTTTGTTCAGCGGCCTGTCCGGCGCCGGCAAGAGCACCTTGGCCTACGCAGTTGAGCGCAAGCTGTTCGACATGGGCCGTGCGGTGTTTGTACTGGACGGCCAGAACCTGCGTCACGACCTCAACAAAGGTTTGCCGCAGGATCGTGCCGGGCGCACCGAGAACTGGCGTCGTGCCGCTCACGTGGCGCGTCAGTTCAACGAAGCGGGCCTGCTGACCCTGGCCGCGTTCGTCGCACCCGATGCCGAAGGCCGTGAACAGGCCAAGGCGCTGATCGGCGATGACCGTCTGCTGACGGTGTACGTGCAAGCGTCACCGCTGGTGTGTGCCGAGCGTGATCCGCAAGGCCTGTACGCGGCGGGTGGGGATAACATCCCTGGCGAGTCGTTCCCGTATGACGTGCCGTTGAATGCCGATCTGGTCATCGACACCCAGGCCCTGTCGCTGGAAGACAGCGTCAAACAAGTGCTGGAGTTGTTGCGTCAGCGCGGCGCGATCTAAGAGGGGAGCAGTGACAAGCTGCTAGTTTCAAGCGGCAAGAAAAAGCCCGCCACCGAGTCATCGGTGGCGGGCTTTTTACATTCTCAAGCCCGCTCCCCCATTTTGATCAGTGTTTGCCTGGGAATTCTGTGTGCAGTTTCTCCAGCAATTGATCCTTCTCTTCCCACAACCGATTGATCCACCCCTGGAACGCCAGCCGATACTCCCCATCCTGCTCATAATTCTTTCCAATGAACTCAGCCGGGATCTGCACCTCTTCAAACTGCACCACCACGTCCTTCACGTTCCCGCACAGCAAATCCCAATACCCAGGGCGCCCGGCAGGGTAGTGAATGGTCACGTTGACCAATGACTTCAACTGCTCACCCATCGCGTCCAGCACAAACGCGATACCACCGGCTTTGGGCTTGAGCAAATAGCGAAACGGCGAGTTCTGCTGTGCATGCTTGCCGGGGGTAAACCGCGTGCCTTCGGCAAAGTTGAAAATTCCCACCGGGTTGTCGCGAAACTTCGCACAAGTCTTGCGCGTAGTTTCCAGGTCCTTGCCTTTTTTCTCCGGGTGTTTTTCCAGATAAGCCTTGGTGTAGCGCTTCATGAACGGGAAGCCCAGCGCCCACCATGCCAGGCCGATGACCGGCACCCAGATCAGCTCCTGCTTGAGGAAGAACTTCAGCGGGCGGATCCGACGGTTCAGCACATATTGCAGCACCATGATGTCGACCCAGCTCTGGTGATTGCTGGTCACCAGGTAGGAGTGCTGGTAATCCAGGCCCTCCAGGCCTTTAAGGTGCCAGCGCGTGCGCCGGACCAGGTTCATCCAGCCCTTGTTGTTGGTGACCCAGGCCTCATGCGTGTGGTTCATCAGCCATTCGCTGAAACCCTTGGCAAACGGCAGCGCCTTGAACAGTGCGACGATAAACAAGAACGAGCACAGCAGGATCGTGTTCAGCGCCAGCAACAGCGATGCGATCACCCCGCGCACGGCGGCAGGTAGAAAATCCAGCATTTAGATATCCATAGGTCGGTTGGCGGCTTGGATCGCGGTGAGCGCGATCGTGTACACAATGTCGTCCACCTGGGCGCCACGCGGCAGGTCGTTGACCGGTTTGCGCAGGCCTTGGAGCATCGGCCCCAGGCTCACGCAATCGGCGCTGCGTTGTACCGCTTTGTGGGTGGTGTTGCCGGTGTTCAGGTCGGGGAACACGAACACCGTGGCCTTGCCGGCAACCAGGCTGTCGGGGGCCAGTTGGCGTGCCACGGCTTCGTTGGCCGCGGCATCGTATTGCAGCGGGCCGTCGATCAGCAGTGAGCTTTGCTGTTCATGGGCGAGCAGGGTGGCTTCGCGGACTTTCTCTACTTCCTCGCCGCTGGCCGAGTCGCCGCTGGAATAGCTGATCATCGCCACGCGCGGCGTGATGCCGAAGGCAGCGGCCGAGTCAGCGCTTTGCAGGGCGATCTCCGCCAGTTCGGCGGCGCTCGGGTGCGGGTTCATCACACAGTCGCCGTACACCAGCACCTGCTCAGGGAACAGCATGAAAAACACCGACGACACCAGCGTGCAACCCGGTGCGGTCTTGATCAACTGCAGGGCAGGGCGGATGGTATTGGCGGTGGAGTGGATAACGCCGGAAACCAACCCGTCCACTTCATCCAGCGCGAGCATCATGGTTGCAATCACCACGGTGTCTTCCAGTTGCTGCTCGGCCATCGGCGCGTTGAGGCTCTTGCTCTTGCGCAGCGCGACCATCGGTTCCACATAGCGCTGGCGGATCAGGTCCGGGTCGAGAACCTCCAGCCCTTCGGGCAATTCGATGCCTTGGGCGCGGGCGACCGCTTCCACATCCGCCGGCTTGGCCAGCAACACGCAGCGAGCAATGCCGCGTGCCTGGCAGATGGCGGCGGCTTGTACGGTCAGCGGTTCGCTGCCTTCCGGCAACACAATGCGCTTGTTGGCGGCCTGGGCACGCTGGATCAGCTGGTAGCGGAACACCGCCGGCGACAGGCGCATCTCCCGCGGCGTGCCGCAACGCTGGTGCAGCCAGCGCGCATCGAGGTGACTGGCGACGAAATCGGTGATGATTTCCGCGCGCTCGCGGTCATCGATGGGAATTTCTTTATTGAGGCTGTTGAGCTGGTTGGCAGTGTCGTAGGAACCGGTGCTCACCGACAGCACCGGCAGGCCGGCCTGGAATGCGCCTCGGCATAAATCCATGATGCGCGGGTCGGGCAGGGTGTCGCTGGTGAGCAACAGGCCTGCCAGCGGCACGCCGTTGATCGCGGCCAGGCTGACGGCGAGGATGATGTCGTCGCGGTCGCCGGGGGTTACCACCAGCACGCCGGGCTTGAGCAATTCCACGGTATTTCGCATGGTGCGGGCGCAGATGATGATCTTGGTCATGCGGCGGGTTTCGTAGTCGCCGGCGTTTAGGGTCTGCGCGCCCATCAGGTCGGCCACGTCGCGGGTACGTGGGGCGTTGAGTTCGGGCTGGTAGGGGATGCAGCCCAGCAGGCGGAAATCACCGCTGCGCAACAGGGGCGAATGTTCCTTGAGGCGCGCGGAGAAGGCTTCCATGCTTTCGTCGGTGCGCACCTTGTTAAGGATCACGCCGAGTACTTTCGGGTCTTTCGGGCCGCCGAACAGTTGGGCCTGCAATTCCACGCGGCCGGAGAGTTCGGTGAGCACTTCGTTTTCCGGAGCCGAGACCAAGATCACTTCCGCATCCAGGCTCTTCGCCAGGTGCAGGTTGACCCGCGCTGCATAGCTGGCGCTGCGGGTCGGCACCATGCCTTCGACGATCAGCACGTCCTTTCCCACAGCGGCCTGTTGGTACAGCGTGATGATTTCTTCCAGCAACTCGTCGAGCTGGCCGTCGCCAAGCATCCGCTCGACATGGGCCAGGCCCAGGGGTTGTGGCGGCTTGAGGCCGTGGGTGCGCGCTATCAGTTCGGTGGAGCGTTCAGGGCCAGTGTCGCCCGGGTGTGGTTGAGCAATCGGTTTGAAAAAGCCGACTTTCAGCCCGGCTCGCTCAAGGGTACGCACCAGCCCAAGGCTGATGGAGGTCAGACCCACACCAAAATCGGTGGGCGCGATAAAAAAAGTTTGCATGCGAATTCTCTGGAGTTGCATGGCTTGGGTGGCGCTCTATGGCTGAGCGTCTACCGCGAATCAGATGCCAAGGTTATCGTTATTCGTGCACTTGCGCACACCAGCCGCAGGCAAAGGGCTGGCCTATTTTTTCAATACGTTGCGCGGGGTCAAGCACCCAGGCGCGCGACTGCCAGGGCGGCTGGTGGCGCAGGTGCTGAGTGTGGCCGCAGGACAGCTCGGCAACCCAGTGCCGGTCTTCATCCTGATGAAAGCCGGTGATCGCCGAGTGGCTTGTCTGACCCCGTCCGTCCGGGTTCTGTTCGCTTTCGGGCAAATCCTTGTTTAGACTTGTCCGTTCTTCATTCTTATGCAAAAGGTCTCGCCCCATGACGATCGCCGCTAACAAGGCTGTCTCCATCGACTATACCCTGACCAACGACGCTGGTGAGGTCATCGACAGCTCCGCCGGCGGCGCGCCGCTGGTCTACCTGCAAGGCGCAGGTAACATTATCCCAGGCCTGGAAAAGGCGCTGGAAGGCAAGAGCGTCGGTGATGAGCTGACCGTCGCCGTAGAACCTGAAGATGCCTACGGCGAATACTCGGCCGAGTTGGTCAGCACGCTGAGCCGCAGCATGTTCGAAGGCGTTGACGAACTGGAAGTAGGCATGCAGTTCCACGCCTCCGCTCCGGACGGCCAAATGCAGATCGTCACCATCCGTGACCTGGACGGCGACGACGTTACCGTCGACGGCAACCACCCTCTGGCTGGCCAGCGCCTGAACTTCCAAGTGAAGATCGTTGCCATCCGCGACGCTTCCGAGGAAGAAGTGGCTCACGGCCACGTCCACGGTGAAGGCGGTCATCACCACTGATTGATGCATTGATCAGTTGCTAGCAAAAACGCCCCGACTGGTTCGGGGCGTTTTTTTGCCTGTCTGAAAGCGTTCAGTCGGGTTGCCGGGCTTTTGTAGTGAGCGGGCGGTGCGACGATCCGACAAGCCCGCTCACACAGGAGGCAGTGGTAATTTTGGGGCACACACAAAAATGCCCCGGACCTTTCGGTACGGGGCATTTCTTAACTGTTTCACAACCTGGGTTGCGTTGCAGTTGTTACCACTTAGGCTGCAGCAGGAACGCTCAGAGCCTTGATGTGGCCATTCAGGCGGCTCTTATGACGAGCGGCCTTGTTCTTGTGGATGATGCCTTTATCGGCCATACGGTCGATAACTGGCACAGCCAGAACGTAAGCAGCTTGGGCTTTTTCAGCGTCTTTGGTGTCGATGGCTTTAACTACATTCTTGATGTAGGTACGAACCATGGAACGCAGGCTGGCGTTGTGGCTGCGACGCTTCTCAGCCTGTTTTGCACGTTTTTTGGCGGAAGGTGTGTTGGCCACCGTCGAGCTCCTCGAAAGACTTTTTAGGAAATAGCAAACAAAATAGGCCGCGAATCATGCCGATGACTTGATGTGTTGTCAAGAGCGGCTGATGCGAACTGCTGAGTGGTCGATCTGAAGAGGCGGGTGATTTATTTCCGGCGCTTGACCTGTAAACTCGCGAGCTTTGGCTCTGTGCTGTTGCAGGCGCGCAGTATCGCATAAGTGGGCGCTTCTTTCGCCTGCTGTTTATCTATAGGCGCAAACTCTTTCAATGAATCTGCTCAAATCGCTGGCCGCCGTCAGCTCTATCACAATGATCTCCCGGGTTTTGGGGTTTGTGCGTGACACCCTGCTGGCGCGCATTTTTGGCGCCAGCATGGCCACGGATGCCTTCTTTATTGCTTTCAAATTGCCCAACCTGTTGCGGCGGATCTTCGCCGAAGGCGCGTTTTCCCAGGCGTTCGTGCCCATCCTGGCGGAATACAAGACCCAGCAGGGCGAGGAAGCGACGCGCACCTTTATTGCCTATGTCTCGGGCCTGTTGACCTTGGTGCTGATGCTGGTGACCGTGCTCGGCATGCTTGCTGCTCCCTGGGTCATCTGGGCCACGGCCCCGGGTTTCGCCAATACGCCGGAAAAATTCGCGCTGACCACTGACCTGCTGCGCGTGACCTTTCCTTATATATTGCTGATCTCCCTTTCATCGCTGGCCGGGGCGATCCTCAATACCTGGAACCGCTTCTCGGTGCCGGCCTTCGTGCCGACCCTGCTGAACGTCAGCATGATCATCTTCGCGCTGTTTCTCACGCCGTACTTCGATCCTCCTGTGATGGCGCTGGGCTGGGCAGTGCTGGCCGGCGGCTTGGCGCAATTGCTCTACCAACTGCCCCACCTGAAAAAGATCGGCATGCTCGTGTTGCCGCGCCTGAACCTCAAGGACACAGGCGTCTGGCGCGTGATGCGCAATATGCTGCCGGCGATCCTCGGCGTCTCAGTCAGCCAGATTTCCCTGATTATCAACACGGCGTTCGCTTCGCTGCTGGTGTCCGGCTCGGTGTCGTGGATGTACTACGCCGATCGCTTGATGGAATTGCCGTCCGGCGTGCTCGGCGTGGCGCTGGGCACGATTTTGCTGCCGACCCTGGCGCGCACCTATGCCAGCAAGGACCGCCAGGAATACTCGCGCATCCTCGACTGGGGCCTGCGCCTGTGCTTCGTGTTGGTACTGCCATGTGCCCTGGCCCTGGGGATTCTGGCGGAGCCGCTGACCGTGTCGCTGTTTCAATACGGCCAATTCGATGCCCACGATGCATTGATGACTCAGTACGCACTGGTCGCCTATTCCGTAGGGTTGCTCGGCATTATCGTGATCAAGGTGCTGGCCCCAGGCTTCTACGCCCAGCAAAACATTCGTACACCGGTGAAAATCGCGATTTTCACGCTGATCGTCACGCAACTGCTCAACCTGGTATTTATCGGCCCGCTGGCCCATGCCGGCCTGGCGCTGGCGATCAGTGTCGGTGCGTGCATCAATGCCGGGCTGTTGTTTTACCAGCTGCGCAAGCAGCAAATGTTTCTGCCGCAGCCCGGTTGGGGCCTGTTTGCCCTCAAATTGCTGGTAGCGGTGGCGGTGATGTCGGCCGTGCTGCTGGGCTTGATGCACTATATGCCCGCATGGGACGAGGGCCAGATGCTGCAACGCTTTATGCGCCTTGGCGTGCTGGTAGTCGCCGGCGTGGTGGTGTACTTCGGGATGTTGCTGCTGCAAGGCTTCCGCCTGCGAGATTTCAATCGCAAGTCACTGAGCTAGAGAGTTTGCCGCAATAAAACGGTTGTTTTATCGATTCGATCCATTTGGCCTGTGCTGTTGCCTGTCGTCCGGGGCCGGGTGTGGTTATAATCGACCACTTTATGAGCAAGAAGCGCGTTATGCAGCTGGTTCGAGGTCTTCACAACCTGCGCCCTGGACATCGGGGCTGCGTCGCCACTATTGGCAACTTTGACGGTGTTCACCGTGGTCACCAGGCTATTCTGGCCCGGCTGCGCGAGCGTGCAGTCGAGTTGGGCGTGCCCAGCTGCGTGGTGATTTTTGAGCCGCAGCCGCGTGAATACTTTACCCCCGAGACAGCGCCGGCGCGTCTTGCCCGCTTGCGGGACAAGCTGCAATTGCTGGCTGAAGAAGGTGTGGACCGCGTCCTTTGCCTGGCTTTCAACCAGCGCTTGCAAAGCCTGAGCGCCGCCGAGTTTGTCGAACGCATCCTGGTCGATGGCCTGGGCGTGCAGCATTTGGAGGTCGGTGACGACTTCCGCTTTGGTTGCGACCGCGTCGGGGATTTCGATTTCCTGCAACAGGCCGGCGCCAACCAGGGGTTTACCGTCGAAGCCGCGCAAACCGTCGAACTGGATGGCCTGCGCGTGAGCAGTACCCAGGTGCGTAACGCCCTGGCCGCTGCCGACTTCGCCTTGGCCGAGCGTTTGCTCGGTCGCCCGTTCCGCATTGCCGGTCGGGTCCTGCACGGCCAGAAGCTGGCGCGCCAATTGGGCACGCCAACCGCCAACGTGCAACTCAAACGTCGTCGTGTGCCGCTGACCGGGGTGTATCTGGTGAGCGTCGACATCGACGGCCAAGCGTGGCCGGGAGTCGCCAACATAGGCGTCAGGCCCACGGTTGCAGGTGATGGCAAGGCCCACCTGGAAGTTCACCTTTTGGATTTTGCCGGTGATCTGTATGACCGGCGTTTGACGGTGGTTTTCCACCAGAAGCTGCGTGAAGAGCAGCGTTTCGCCTCCCTTGAGGCGTTGAAAACGGCGATCAATGCGGATGTCGCCGCCGCCCGTGCACTAGCCGCACCTAGCGCCCATCGCTAACCGAAGAGCCTTAAATGACCGACTATAAAGCCACGCTAAACCTTCCGGACACCGCCTTCCCAATGAAGGCCGGCCTGCCACAGCGCGAACCGCAGATCCTGCAGCGCTGGGACAGTATTGGCCTGTACGGAAAGTTGCGCGAAATTGGCAAGGATCGTCCGAAGTTCGTCCTGCACGACGGCCCTCCTTATGCCAATGGCACGATTCACATCGGTCATGCGCTCAATAAAATTCTCAAAGACATGATCCTGCGCTCGAAAACCCTGTCGGGCTTCGACGCGCCGTACGTCCCGGGATGGGACTGCCACGGCCTGCCGATCGAACACAAAGTCGAAGTGACCTACGGCAAGAACCTGGGCGCGGATAAAACCCGTGAACTCTGCCGTGCCTACGCCACCGAGCAGATCGAAGGGCAGAAGTCCGAATTCATCCGCCTGGGTGTGTTGGGCGAGTGGGACAACCCGTACAAGACCATGAACTTCAAGAACGAGGCCGGTGAAATCCGCGCCTTGGCCGAAATCGTCAAAGGTGGTTTCGTGTTCAAGGGCCTCAAGCCTGTGAACTGGTGCTTCGACTGTGGTTCGGCCCTGGCTGAGGCGGAAGTCGAGTACGAAGACAAGAAGTCCTCGACCATCGACGTGGCCTTCCCGATCGCCGAAGACGCCAAGTTGGCCCAGGCTTTCGGCCTGGCAAGCCTGAGCAAACCGGCTGCCATCGTGATCTGGACCACCACCCCGTGGACCATTCCGGCCAACCAGGCGCTGAACGTGCACCCGGAATTCACCTACGCCTTGGTAGACGTCGGTGACCGCCTGCTCGTGCTCGCTGAAGAAATGGTCGAGGCTTGCCTGGCGCGTTACGAGCTGCAAGGTTCGGTGATCGCCACCACCACCGGCTCTGCGCTGGAACTGATCAACTTCCGTCACCCATTCTATGACCGCCTGTCGCCGGTGTACCTGGCTGACTACGTCGAACTGGGTTCGGGTACTGGCGTTGTTCACTGCTCGCCGGCCTACGGCGTGGACGACTTCGTGATCTGCAAGAAGTACGGCCTGGTCAACGACGACATTATCAACCCGGTGCAGAGCAACGGCGTCTACGTGCCGTCGCTGGAGTTCTTCGGCGGCCAGTTCATCTTCAAGGCCGACCAGCCGATCATCGAAAAGCTGCGTGAAGTCGGTGCGCTGATGCAAACCGCCACCATCCAGCACAGCTACATGCATTGCTGGCGCCACAAGACTCCGCTGATCTACCGCGCCACCGCGCAGTGGTTCATCGGCATGGACAAAGAGCCGACCCGCGGCGACACCCTGCGTAACCGCGCGATCAAGGCTATCGAAGAAACCAAGTTCGTCCCGGCCTGGGGCCAGGCGCGCCTGCACTCGATGATCGCCAATCGTCCGGACTGGTGCATCTCCCGCCAGCGTAACTGGGGCGTGCCGATCCCGTTCTTCCTGAACAAGGAAAGCGGCGAGCTGCACCCACGTACCGTTGAACTGATGGAAATCGTCGCCCAGCGCGTTGAACAGGAAGGCATCGAAGCCTGGTTCAAGATGGACGCCGCCGAACTGCTGGGTGATGAAGCGCCGCAGTACGACAAGATCAGCGACACCCTCGACGTGTGGTTCGACTCCGGTACCACCCATTGGCACGTCCTGCGCGGCTCACACCCCATGGGCCACGAGACTGGTCCGCGTGCCGACTTGTACCTGGAAGGTTCGGACCAACACCGTGGCTGGTTCCACTCGTCGCTTCTGACCGGTTGCGCCATCGATGACCACGCGCCGTACCGCGAACTGCTGACACACGGCTTCACCGTCGACGAGACGGGCCGCAAGATGTCCAAGTCGTTGAAGAACGTGATCGAGCCGAAAAAGATCAACGAGACCCTGGGCGCCGACATTATGCGTCTGTGGGTAGCGTCGACCGACTATTCGGGCGAGATCGCCGTGTCGGATCAGATCCTGGCTCGTAGCGCCGATGCCTACCGCCGTATCCGAAATACCGCACGCTTCCTGCTGTCGAACCTGACCGGTTTCAACCCGGCCACCGACATCCTGCCGGCCGAGGACATGCTCGCCCTGGACCGTTGGGCTGTGGACCGTACCCTGTTGCTGCAGCGTGAGTTGCAGGAGAGCTACGGCGAATACCGCTTCTGGAACGTCTATTCGAAGATCCACAACTTCTGCGTGCAGGAGCTGGGTGGTTTCTACCTCGACATCATCAAGGATCGCCAGTACACCACTGGCGCCAACAGCAAGGCACGCCGCTCGGCGCAGACTGCGCTGTATCACATCAGCGAAGCGCTGGTGCGCTGGATCGCGCCGATCCTGGCGTTCACCGCCGACGAACTGTGGGAATACCTGCCGGGCGAGCGTAACGAGTCCGTGATGCTCAACACCTGGTACGAAGGCCTGACCGAACTGCCGGCCGACTTCGAACTGGGCCGCGAGTATTGGGAAGGTGTAATGGCCATCAAGGTTGCGGTGAACAAGGAGCTGGAAGTGCAACGTGCGGCCAAGGCTGTCGGTGGCAACCTGCAAGCCGAAGTCACGCTGTTTGCCGAGGAAGGCCTGACCGCCGACCTGGCCAAGCTGAGCAACGAACTGCGCTTCGTGCTGATCACCTCCACCGCGAGCCTGGCACCGTTTGCCCAGGCTCCGGCAGACGCGGTTGCCACCGAAGTTCCGGGCCTCAAGCTCAAAGTGGTCAAGTCGGCCTTCGCCAAGTGCGCCCGTTGCTGGCACTGCCGTGAAGATGTCGGCGTGAACCCGGAGCATCCGGAAATCTGCGGTCGTTGTGTCGACAACATCAGCGGTGCTGGTGAGGTTCGCCACTATGCCTAATGCCGGTCGTTTCGGACGTCTGGGCTGGCTCGTATTGAGCTTGCTGGTGCTGGTCATTGACCAGATCAGCAAGGCTCATTTCGAGGGCACTCTGGAAATGTTCCAGCAGATCGTAGTCATCCCGGATTACTTCAGCTGGACCCTGGCCTACAACACCGGCGCGGCCTTCAGCTTCCTCGCTGAAGGAGGCGGCTGGCAGCGCTGGCTGTTCGCCGTGATCGCGGTGGTGGTCAGTGCGGTGCTGGTAGTGTGGCTCAAGCGTCTTGGGCGCGATGACACCTGGTTGGCGATCGCCTTGGCTCTGGTGTTGGGTGGCGCGCTAGGCAACCTGTACGATCGCATTGCCCTGGGCCATGTGATTGACTTCATCTTGGTGCATTGGCAGAACCGTTGGTACTTCCCAGCGTTCAATTTTGCCGACAGTGCCATCACCGTCGGTGCAATCATGCTGGCGTTGGACATGTTCAAAAGTAAGAAACCCGGAGAGACCGTCAATGACTGATCAGGTATTGGCTGAGCAACGCATCGGCCAGAACACGGAAGTCACCTTGCATTTCGCACTGCGCCTGGAGAATGGCGACACGGTCGACAGCACGTTCGACAAAGCCCCGGCTACCTTCAAGGTGGGCGACGGCAACCTGCTGCCGGGTTTCGAAGCGGCCCTGTTCGGCTTCAAGGCGGGTGACAAGCGTACCCTGCAGATCCTGCCGGAAAACGCCTTTGGCCAGCCTAACCCGCAAAACGTGCAAATCATCCCGCGTTCGCAGTTCCAGGACATGGACCTGTCGGAAGGCCTGCTGGTGATCTTCAACGATGCGGCGAATACCGAGCTGCCCGGCGTGGTGAAAACCTTCGATGACGCGCAAGTGACCATCGACTTCAACCACCCGCTGGCCGGTAAAACCTTGACCTTTGACGTTGAAATCATCGACGTTAAAGCGCTCTGACCGAGGACGCGGTTAAAACTGTGGGAGGGGCGGTGCGACGTTTCGACTTGCTCGCGAATGCGCTCTGTCAGTTATGCATATGTCCACTGACCCACCGCTTTCGCGAGCAAGCCCGCTCCCACCTTTGATCTTCATTGTCAGTTGAGTTAGCGTCAAACTTGACCCTAAGTGGCTGCAAGACACGAGGCACAGCATGCAAATCAAACTCGCCAACCCCCGTGGCTTCTGCGCGGGTGTGGACCGGGCGATCGAAATCGTCAATCGCGCCCTGGAAGTCTTCGGGCCGCCGATTTACGTGCGCCATGAAGTCGTCCACAACAAATTCGTGGTCGAGGACCTGCGCGCGCGCGGTGCCATCTTTGTCGAAGAGCTGGACCAGGTGCCGGACGACGTAATCGTCATCTTCAGCGCCCACGGTGTTTCCCAGGCCGTGCGTACCGAAGCGGCAGGCCGTGGCCTGAAAGTCTTCGATGCCACCTGCCCGTTGGTCACCAAGGTGCACATCGAAGTCGCGCGCTACAGCCGTGACGGTCGAGAGTGCATCCTGATCGGCCATGCCGGCCACCCGGAAGTTGAAGGCACCATGGGCCAGTACGATGCCAGCAATGGCGGGGCTATCTACCTGGTCGAAGACGAAAAGGATGTTGCCAATCTTCAGGTGCAAAACCCTGAACGCCTGGCGTTCGTGACCCAGACCACTTTGTCCATGGACGACACCAGCCGTGTTATCGACGCGCTGCGCAGTCGCTTCCCGGCCATCGGCGGGCCGCGCAAGGACGACATCTGCTACGCCACCCAAAACCGGCAGGACGCGGTCAAGCAACTGGCCAATGAATGTGACGTGGTCCTGGTGGTCGGCAGCCCTAATAGCTCCAACTCCAACCGCCTGCGTGAGCTGGCTGAGCGCATGGCAACCCCTGCGTACCTGATCGACGGCGCCGAAGACATGCAGCGCAGCTGGTTCGATGGCGTCGAGCGCATTGGTATCACGGCGGGCGCTTCGGCCCCGGAAGTGCTGGTGCGCGGCGTTATCCAGCAGTTGCATGCGTGGGGGGCCACCGGTGCGGACGAACTGGCGGGGCGCGAAGAAAACATCACGTTCTCCATGCCCAAGGAGCTGCGGGTTCGCTCGCTGCTCTGATTACACGGGTGCCGGAGTAGCTCCGGCACAATGCCTGCTCGGCGCGGTCGCTGCGCAGGCTGATGCGCCCGCTGGGCGCCAGTACGACCTGATACAGGCTCTGTGGCTTCTCCGAGTCGCACACATGCACAGTACCTGCACGAAATCCTCCCCCTGAAAATATTGGCTCGCCCAGCCTGCTGAAGCGCACCTGGTTCTTGAGCGGGCCATTGCCGACGATCGGTACCTTCCCGCTGTCCTGGCGCTCCAGCAGTACCGGGTTTTTATCGTCCAAGTGGCCGCGTCCGCTCTCATCCACGATCACCCGCCAACCCCGGCTCCAGTCGTCGTCCAGCGCGTGAATGACCACCGCTCGGTTGCGTGCGACGGCTTCGGTGCGTGCGTAGCGCAGCCCTCCCGCTAAGGACTGTGCCGCGCTATGTCTTTGCTGTGACTCCAGCAGGCTCTTGAAACTGGGCACTGCCAGGTTAGCCAGGATGCTGCTCACGATCAGTCCGAGTAGCAGTTCAATCAGGGTGAAACCTCGTTGTCGCATATGCCATCCCTCCATGGATTTGAGTACAGCCATAGGTATAGCGCCCGTGCTGTGGTGCTGGATGGTGGCCTTTATGTCCAAAGTATTTCGCTTTGTTCCTGGAGCAGCGCGGGAGAAAAACCGACGCTAGTCTTGGGCCGTACAGCAGATTTCAGCTGCTTTTTTCTGGCCTTCGACACGGATGACGACGGTAATGCTTGCCTGCCCAAACACCCGTTTTTCCCACGCCTTAGCGCGGCATCAGCTCGGCATGACGCTGATCGAGGTGTTGGTTGCGGTGCTGATTCTCACCATCGGGCTGTTGGGTGCGGCGGTGATCCAGCTCAATGCGCTGAAATACACCGACAGTTCCAGGATGACCAGCCAGGCCAGTTTCATTGCCTACGACATGCTCGACCGAATCCGCGCCAATTCCGCTGCCGACTACGCATGGGATCGGTCCGAGCATGCCCCGGCGAGCAGCGCTACCGCCAGCGTGCGCGACCAGGACCTGCATGATTTCGAGGCTAATATTCTCGGCTTCGCTGGGGATAGCGCGAAGGGCGCGGTGTCGATCAGTGCAAACGAAGCCACTGTCAGTATCAGTTGGGATGACAGCAGAGGCGCTAACAGCCCGGGTGCTCGGGAAACATTCATTCTGACCAGTCGCGTCAGTGATAAGCCGGGGGTGACGCAATGAGGCGTCGCACTCGAGGTTTCAGCTTGGTGGAATTGCTGTTGGCTTTGGCGATGGGCTTGGTGCTCGTGCTAGGGGTCAGCCAGGTGGCGATCAGTTCCAGGACCACCCACGACAGCCAGCAGGCCGCCATGATGCTGCAGGATGATGCACGGTTCTTGCTGGGCAAGATGACCCAGGATATCCGTCAGGTGGGCATGTTTGGCTGTTTGGCCACGGAGTTTATCGACAACGCTCCTCCGGCCTTTGATCGGCCTGTCAGTTGGAGTGCCGGGGCGGGTGCAAAGTCGCTGACGCTGGTGACCGCGGATGTCGGCAATGAGAGTGGCAAACCCGATTGGACGGTGCTGTCTGACTGCACAGGCAGCGCCCAAGCGTATGCCGGAAATTCCCCTGTGCCTGCACCCGGACAGATCCGTTTTGCACTGCGCCAGCTCACGTACATCTTCGAAGCAGGCCAATTAAAGGTCAGCACGCCTGCGGCGCCCGCCAAGACAGTGCTGGTGGATAATGTGCAGGCTTTTGATATCAGCTTTGGCGTGGTGGCCAAAGCCGCATCAACGGAGGTAGTGCGCTACGACTCGAGTCCCGCCGATGTATCCCTGATACGCAGTGTTCGCATCCTGATGACGCTGCGAGATCCGGCCGAACGGGTTAAAGATCAAACCTACAGCGTCGTGGCGGCGCTGCGAAACCGTCTGGGGTAAGCCACCATGATGCTCACGGAGGGTATTCGTTTGCGCCAGGCGGGCATGGTTCTGCTGACCAGCCTGGTGTTCCTGTTGCTGGTGTCGCTGATCGGTTTGTCGTCGATGCAAGGCGCAGTCACCCAGCAAAAGATCGCCGGTAGTCTCTGGCAGCGCAATCAGTCGCTGCAAAGTGCCGAGAGTGGCTTGAGGCGCGGTGAACAGGCCATACAGCGGTCATTCGCGGCGCTGCCGTTGTGCCCGTCGATGGTTGCCTGTGCGCCGCCGCAAGCAGCATTGTCAGTGGTCGGAGCGGGAGTGGACCCCGTTTCTGGCGTCACCTGGGTTGCGCTTAAGGGCGGTGTATACGGCATTCAATTCCTGGGCCCCGCAGTAGGGGTGGTCCATTTACCGCCGCAAACCCGCGCTGCGGTGTATCGAGTGACAGCTGTGGGGCTGAGCGGCCAGTTGCGCACGGTGCTGGAGAGCGTCTACGTACGGGTGGACGAGGAGGGTGGCTCGCGTTTTCGGCGTGTGGCATGGCGGCAACTTCAATAAGGAGCAATGTAATGGGCATGGATAGCCAGGGTTTCACCCTGATCGAGTTACTGATCGCTGTGGCGCTCATCGCGGTTCTCGCTGGGATCGCTTATCCCGGATACACCGGCCATATGAAAAGGGTGTATCGCGCTGAAATCGTCGCGTTGTTGACCGAGCAAGCTCAACACCTGGAGCGCTTTTATACGAGGAACGGCACTTTTATTGACGCGAACGGCGTCAGTGCGGGCAATGATCGCTATAGAATCAGCGCTGCATTGAACCCTCAGGATTTCCAGTTGGTTGCTACGCCTGCTGTCGACTCGATAATGGTCGGCGACCCTTGCGGCGACTTCAGCCTGACCAGCACCGCTGCGCGGTCCAATCCGGGCGCCGCGCCGGACATGTCGCGCAAGCTGTGCTGGGGGCAATAATGAGGGTGCTGGATGATTGGGCGCCGGGTGCGCTTGTTCCTATTTATCGGCTGGATCAAATGATGGCAGAGCAACAGCAGGTAGTGATAGTCGGTGGCGGGGTCATCGGCTTGTTGACGGCGTTCAACCTGGCGACCCAAGGGCAAGCGGTGGTGCTGCTGGAGCGCGCGGGGTTGGGGCAGGAGTCTTCCTGGGCGGGCGGCGGGATTATTTCGCCGCTGTATCCGTGGCGCTATAGCTCGGCAGTCACCGCGCTGGCGCATTGGTCCCAGGATTTTTATCCACAGCTCGCAGAGCGTTTGTTTGCTGCGACGGGTGTCGACCCTGAGGTGCACACCACTGGGCTGTACTGGCTGGACTTGGACGACGAAGCCGAAGCCTTGGCTTGGGCTGCACGTGAAGGCCGGCCATTGAGCAAAGTGGATGTATCAGCCGCCCATGATGCCGTTCCGGTGCTGGGCAGCGGGTACTCCCAGGCGATCTACATGGCCAACGTCGCCAATGTGCGCAACCCGCGCCTGGTCAAATCCCTCAAGGCTGCACTGCTGGCGTTGCCCGGTGTGACCCTTCATGAACAGTGTGAAGTAACCGGGTTTGTCCTGGACGCTGGCAATGTGGTGGGCGTGAAGACGGCCGATGGTCCGATCTTCGGTGATCAGGTCGTCCTTGCGGCGGGCGCCTGGAGCGGTGAGTTGCTGGGCACGCTGGGCTTGGCGCTACCGGTGGAACCGGTCAAAGGCCAGATGATCCTGTACAAATGCGCATCGGACTTCCTGTCGAGCATGGTCCTGGCCAAGGGGCGATATGCGATCCCTCGGCGTGACGGGCACATCCTGATCGGCAGTACGCTGGAGCATGAAGGCTTCGACAAGACCCCCACTGAAACAGCGCTGGAAAGCCTCAAGGCGTCAGCGGTTGAGTTGATTCCTGCCTTGGCGGACGCCGAGGTTGTTGGGCACTGGGCCGGATTGCGCCCAGGTTCGCCGGAAGGTATCCCTTGCATCGGCCGCGTGCCGGGCTTCAACGGGTTGTGGCTCAACTGCGGGCATTACCGCAACGGCCTGGTGCTTGCGCCGGCGTCCTGCCAATTGTTTGCTGACTTGCTGCTGGCGCGTACGCCGATCATCGACCCGGCGCCTTATGCGCCTGAGGGGCGGATCAGCGCTGGATAGACGTCGGCCCCTGCTCAAGATGCGCCTGGGTGCAATACCACTCCTGGCGCGAGCTCAAGGCGCGATCCTGCGGCAGGTGCACGCCGCAGTGGGCGCAGCGCACCATCAAGGCGGCGTCGGGCTCACTGGCGCGTTGCTGTTTGGCGGCCGGACTTTTGAATTTGCGCCAGAACCATACTGCAGCGGCAATGACGGCAATCCAGAACAGTAGACGAAGCATGATGGGCAGTTTCTCGACAAGGAATGCGCCAGTTTAGCCAAGGACGTGCCAGGCGCACAGCGCAATAATACCGCTCACAAAAAAGGAGCCTCGAAAGGCTCCTTCTTGATGACGCAGGGTGCAATCAGTCAAACACACCAAAGGTCATGTAGCTGAACCATGAGCGGTCCTGGTTGTTGCCCAGGGCCTGTGGCTCTTCCTCTTCGATCACGTCGCCGTTTTCGTCATGCGGCTTGAGGTCCGAAGGGATAGCGTCCTTGGCGTCCTGGTACTGCTTGATCACGTCCTGGTTGGCGCGGGTTTCGCCCGGCGGCAGCGGTGGACGGGACTCAATCAGGCCCAGAGTGTACTTGCTCAGCCACGAACGGTTGTCGGCTTCGGCAACCTGAGGCACCAACTGGCCATCTTTCAGGCTCGGGTGATCCGGGTAGTTGAGCTTCAGGGTTTCCAGGCTGGTGCTGGCCAGTTCGTCCAGGTGCAGACGTTGGTAAGCCTCGGTCATCACCGCCAGGCCGTCACCCACGGAAGGGGTTTCCTGGAAGTTCTCGACAACATAACGGCCACGGTTGGCGGCAGCTACATAGGCCTGACGGGTCAGGTAGTAGTGAGCCACGTGGATCTCGTAGGAGGCCAGCAGGTTGCGCAAGTAGATCATGCGCTGCTTGGCGTCCGGCGCGTAGCGGCTGTTGGGATAGCGGCTGGTCAGCTGCGCGAACTCGTTGTAGGAGTCGCGGGCAGCGCCCGGGTCACGCTTGGTCATGTCCAGCGGCAGGAAGCGCGCCAGCAGGCCAACGTCCTGGTCGAACGAGGTCAGGCCCTTCATGTAGTAGGCGTAGTCGACGTTCGGGTGCTGCGGATGCAGGCGGATAAAACGCTCGGCGGCGGACTTGGCAGCTTCTGGCTCGGCGTTCTTGTAGTTGGCGTAGATCAGCTCGAGCTGAGCCTGGTCGGCGTAGCGCCCGAACGGATAACGCGACTCCAGTGCCTTCAGCTTCGCTGTGGCGCTGGTGTAGCTATTATTGTCCAAGTCTTTCTGAGCCTGTTGGTACAACTCGACTTCGCTCAGGTTTTCGTCGACGACTTCCTTTGTTGACGAGCAAGCAGCAGTCATGGCGAGGATGGCGATCAGCAGCAGGTGTTTCACTTGCATGGCGGCTTGCGTCCCTATGACGGCCGCTGTCTTGGGCGGGGCCGTCCTGTTATGATGAGCGCCCCGTTGAAAGCCTCGGGGCAAAAGACGCCGTATTTAACCACAAGCGCGCAGCCGAAACCAAAGGCTGTGCCACGCCTAGTCTGAGCATGTCCGATAAAATTGAACTTCGCGCAGAGGTGCCGTCCGAATTGGGCGGCCAACGCCTCGATCAAGTCGCCGCACAATTATTCGCTGAGCACTCGCGCTCGCGCCTTTCCGCCTGGATCAAAGACGGCCGCCTGACTGTGGATGGAGCGGTTATCCGCCCGCGAGACACAGTCCATGGTGGTGCGATTCTTGAGCTGACTGCCGAGCAGGAAGCCCAGGGAGAATGGGTCGCCCAGGACATTGAGCTGGACATCGTCTATGAAGATGACGACATCCTGGTCATCAACAAACCCGCAGGCCTGGTGGTTCATCCGGCTGCCGGGCACGCTGACGGCACTTTGCTCAATGCCTTGTTGCACCACGTGCCGGACATCATCAATGTCCCGCGCTGCGGCATCGTGCACCGTCTGGACAAGGACACCACCGGCTTGATGGTGGTGGCCAAGACCATTCAGGCGCAGACGCAGTTGGTCACACAATTGCAAAGCCGCAGCGTCAGCCGAATCTACGAGTGCATCGTGATCGGCGTGGTGGTGGCAGGTGGCAAGATCAACGCCCCGATCGGTCGTCACGGCCAACAGCGCCAGCGTATGGCGGTGATGGAGGGCGGCAAGCAAGCTGTCAGTCATTACCGTGTACTTGAGCGTTTCCGCTCCCACACGCATGTGCGGGTCAAGCTGGAAACCGGCCGCACGCACCAGATTCGCGTGCACATGGCGCACATCAACTTCCCGTTGGTCGGAGATCCGGCCTACGGCGGTCGCTTCCGTATTCCGCCGGCGGCCAGTGTGACAATGGTTGAATCGCTTAAATCCTTCCCGCGCCAGGCACTGCATGCACGCTTCCTGGAGTTGGATCATCCGACGAGCGGTAAGCGGATGAGCTGGGAATCGCCTCTTCCGGACGATCTGGTCTGGTTGTTGTCGCTGCTCAAGCAGGATCGCGAGGCATTTATCGGATGAGTGACTGGCTGATTCCTGACTGGCCTGCGCCGGCTCAGGTGAAGGCCTGCGTCACCACTCGTGCGGGCGGCGTCAGTCTGGCGCCGTTCGACAGCCTCAATCTGGGCGATCATGTCGAGGACAGCCTGGACGCCGTCCTGGAAAATCGCCGTCGGCTTACCGATGCCTTCGTTATACAGCCGGCTTGGCTGCGCCAAGTCCACGGTATCAAGGTGGTCGAGGCCGATCCTGGCCAGACTGCCGAAGCCGATGGCAGTTGGACAAGCACTCCAGGCATTGCCTGTACCGCAATGACTGCTGATTGCCTGCCCGCTTTGTTCTGCAACCGCGCCGGCACCCGTGTGGCGGCTGCCCATGCCGGTTGGCGCGGGTTGGCGGCAGGCGTGTTGGAAGCTGCTCTCGACAGCCTGGACGCCGAACCCGCTGACGTGTTGGTCTGGCTCGGCCCGGCCATTGGCCCACAGGCCTTCGAAGTCGGCCCTGAAGTGCGTGAAGCCTTCATGCAGCAACTGCCGATTACCGCCAAAGCCTTTGTGCCCAGCCGCACTCCCGGCAAGTTCATGGCCGACATCTATCAGTTGGCCCGTCTGCGCCTTGCCGCGCGCGATGTCACGGCTGTTTACGGTGGCGGTTTCTGCACGGTGACCGATCCACGCTTCTTTTCTTTCCGCCGCAGTTCGCGCACCGGTCGGTTTGCCTCCCTTATCTGGCTCGAGCGCTAGACTCTTCTGATCTGCGTCAACTACCCGTAGCTTGAATCTCCCAGAATCGACCGCATCTATAGGGGTATCTGGCAGGTTTCTTCATTCAGGATGTTTTATAGCTCCGGCCTGCTCAAAAGGAAGGTGACTAATGCGTATTGATCGTTTAACCAGCAAATTGCAGTTGGCCTTATCAGACTCCCAATCCTTGGCGGTGGGCCTTGACCATCCGGCCATTGAGCCTGCGCACCTGATGCATGCACTTCTGGAACAGCAAGGTGGTTCTATCAAGCCCTTGCTGATGCAGGTGGGCTTTGACGTCAACAGCCTGCGCAAGGAGTTGAGCAAAGAGCTCGACCAACTGCCGAAAATCCAAAACCCGACCGGCGACGTGAATATGTCCCAGGACTTGGCGCGTCTGCTCAATCAGGCAGACCGTCTGGCCCAGCAGAAAGGCGACCAGTTCATTTCCAGTGAGCTGGTGTTGCTCGCCGCGATGGACGAGAACAGTAAGCTTGGCAAATTGTTGCTGGGCCAGGGCGTGAGTAAGAAGGCCCTGGAAAACGCCATCAACAACCTACGTGGCGGTGACGCGGTAAACGACCCCAACCACGAGGAGTCGCGTCAGGCCCTGGATAAATACACTGTCGACCTGACCAAGCGTGCCGAAGAGGGCAAGCTTGACCCGGTGATCGGCCGTGACGATGAAATTCGTCGCACTATCCAGGTGCTGCAACGCCGCACCAAGAACAACCCGGTGCTGATCGGTGAGCCTGGTGTGGGTAAGACCGCGATTGCCGAAGGCCTGGCTCAGCGCATTATTAATGGCGAAGTGCCAGACGGCCTGAAAGGCAAGCGCCTGCTGTCCCTGGACATGGGGTCGTTGATTGCAGGTGCCAAGTTTCGCGGTGAGTTCGAAGAACGCCTCAAATCCCTGCTTAATGAACTGTCGAAGCAGGAAGGGCAGATCATTCTGTTTATCGACGAACTGCACACCATGGTCGGCGCCGGTAAAGGTGAGGGCTCCATGGATGCCGGCAACATGCTCAAGCCTGCCTTGGCGCGAGGTGAGTTGCACTGCGTCGGTGCTACCACGCTCAACGAATATCGCCAGTACATCGAAAAAGACGCCGCCCTTGAGCGTCGCTTCCAGAAAGTGCTGGTGGAAGAGCCGAGCGAAGAAGACACCATCGCGATCCTGCGTGGCTTGAAAGAGCGCTACGAGGTTCACCACAAGGTGGCGATCACCGACGGCGCGATCATTGCGGCGGCCAAGTTGAGCCATCGCTATATCACTGACCGTCAGTTGCCGGACAAGGCCATCGACTTGATCGACGAAGCGGCCAGCCGTATCCGCATGGAAATCGATTCCAAGCCGGAAGTACTCGACCGTCTGGATCGGCGGCTGATTCAACTGAAAGTCGAGTCCCAGGCCCTTAAGAAAGAAGAAGACGAAGCGGCGAAGAAACGTCTGGAAAAACTTCAGGAAGAAATCGTGCGTCTGGAGCGCGAGTATTCCGACCTGGAGGAAATCTGGACCTCGGAGAAAGCTGAAGTGCAGGGTTCTGCGCAGATCCAGCAAAAGATCGAGCAGTCCCGCCAGGAACTGGAAGCCGCGCGTCGTAAAGGCGACCTGAACCGCATGGCCGAGTTGCAATACGGGGTGATCCCGGACTTGGAGCGCAGCCTGCAGATGGTCGATCAGCACGGTAAAAGCGAGAACCAGTTGCTGCGCAGCAAGGTGACCGAGGAAGAAATTGCCGAAGTCGTTTCCAAGTGGACCGGCATTCCGGTGTCGAAGATGCTCGAAGGCGAGCGCGACAAATTGTTGAAAATGGAAAGCCTGTTGCACCAGCGGGTCATTGGTCAGGAAGAGGCCGTGGTGGCGGTGTCCAACGCAGTGCGGCGTTCCCGTGCCGGGTTGTCCGACCCGAATCGCCCAAGTGGTTCGTTCATGTTCCTCGGCCCGACCGGCGTGGGTAAGACCGAGCTATGCAAAGCCTTGGCCGAGTTCCTCTTTGATACCGAAGAAGCCATGGTGCGCATCGATATGTCCGAATTCATGGAGAAGCACTCGGTGGCTCGCTTGATTGGCGCCCCACCAGGCTATGTGGGCTACGAGGAGGGCGGTTACCTGACCGAAGCCGTGCGGCGTAAGCCTTACTCGGTGATCCTGCTGGATGAGGTCGAGAAGGCGCATCCGGATGTGTTTAACATCCTGTTGCAAGTGCTGGAAGATGGACGCCTGACGGACAGTCACGGGCGTACCGTGGACTTCCGCAACACGGTGATCGTGATGACCTCCAACCTGGGCTCGGCGCAGATCCAGGAGCTGGTAGGTGATCGTGAGGGCCAGCGCGCTGCTGTAATGGATGCATTGACCACGCACTTCCGTCCGGAATTCATCAACCGGGTCGACGAAGTGGTGATCTTTGAGCCTCTGGCACGTGACCAGATCGCGGGTATCACCGAGATCCAGCTGGGGCGTCTGCGCAGTCGTCTGGCTGAGCGCGAACTGTCGCTGGAGCTGGGCAGTGACGCGTTGGAGAAATTGATCGCGGTTGGTTACGACCCGGTGTATGGGGCACGGCCGTTGAAACGTGCGATCCAGCGCTGGATCGAGAACCCGCTGGCCCAGTTGATTCTGTCGGGTAGCTTCATGCCGGGCACCAGCGTCACGGCGACTGTGGAAAACGACGAAATCGTCTTCCACTGAGCCCAGGCTGTTGGCTGATAAGACAAGGCCTCGCATTGCGGGGCCTTTTTTTTCGATAGGGCGTTGAACTGTAAGGCAAAGGCTTGTAAAGTGCGCCCCGCAGCAACGTCAGCCCACGGGTTTCTTCTCCCCAAGAAGAAATCAGAAACAAGCGCAAATCATTGTCTTAAAAGCAATTTAAAGGGTTGACAGGGGTTTTTAAGATTGTAGAATAGCGCGCCTCAGACACATGAACGTAGCGATACGGGAAAGTCGAAGAGAAGGTTACACCGCAGTAAAAATGCTTTGAAATAAGTAACACTTTGAAATGTGTAGTTCCGTGATAGCTCAGTCGGTAGAGCAAATGACTGTTAATCATTGGGTCCCAGGTTCGAGTCCTGGTCACGGAGCCAATTTCAAACCGGGGTATAGCGCAGTCCGGTAGCGCGCCTGCTTTGGGAGCAGGATGTCAGGAGTTCGAATCCCCTTACCCCGACCATATTTGGGTCGTTAGCTCAGTTGGTAGAGCAGTTGGCTTTTAACCAATTGGTCGTAGGTTCGAATCCCACACGACCCACCATTTTTGAGACCAGTTAACGCTGGAATCAGATCTTAAGATCAGAGGCCAAAAGCACTGATCGAAGAAGGCGACTGAAAGGTCGCCTTTTTATTACCGGGGTATAGCGCAGTCCGGTAGCGCGCCTGCTTTGGGAGCAGGATGTCAGGAGTTCGAATCCCCTTACCCCGACCATTTTTCAAGAAAAAAGGCGCCTTTTTGGCGCCTTTTTTCGTTTGTTGATCAGATAGATACCTCGAATCTAATGTATCAGGGCGGTTTTCTCAGAAAATTATTTCGCAGGCAGGCGAAAGCCTCTGATTAACCAGAGCTCGCTATAACGGTGCGTTTTGCCTTAGGTGTCGTGCTACGGAGATGCTCGAGAGAACGAAGTGATTCCTATTGATCGCTCAGACGAGGTGCGCTTCCTAAATGTGCCGGCGCCTAGCCCGCTTGATATTAACGTTAACAAAAGACTCTGCTCTATTTGATCGGCTGGCGATTCCATGGCAGGTGGCATGGAGCCGCGATGTAGTTGGGCAGATGCGAGCTCGAGAGCCTTCTGAAGCGCGCCTGTGCCAGTCGATCTGCTCGGCCGATCAAGACCGACTTCCGTGGTATCTGGTTGTTGTAGGTTCGGTAGGTTCTTGGGTTCTGGGTGGGCGCTATCTCGCGATGGCAGCCTTATTTGAGTGGGTGGGGGAGTAACGGATGAAGCCGGGGGGGTACGGCTTGGATCAACCCTTCTAACCTGGTTCAAAGCACCCTGAGCCAAGCTTCTCTCATGCAGAACGACACGCATATGGTCGTAGTCTACTTCGATATAATTCATCGTCGTCGCTATATTGGAGTGGTTCAGTAGACTTTTCGTTAGATGGATGTTTCGCTCTGGCTGCTTCATCAAGTCTGTCGCAAGGGTGTGCCTAAAGCGGTGAGGTGTAATTCGCACGCCGATTTTATCGGTGAGCTTGCGGTACATTGACTCCACCTGGTCGATGTTCATTTCCTTGCCGTGATAGTGCCGGGAGAATCGGTTGACGTTAAAAAGTTGATCGTCCGGTGAAAAGCCAACTTTCTCCGCTTCTCCCAGGATTCTGCAAAGGTGTGGAGCGAGCCCATCCATGATGGGTAGGAAAAATTCGCGATGGGTTTTCTCTGTTTCACCCCGGACCAAGATCATCTGACTGTCCCAGTCAACATCTTTGAAACGCAGGCACAACAGAGCATTCAGCCGAATGCCGGTGTAATAAAACATCTCAAAAGCGGCAAGCCAGAACCAAGCAGGCGTTATCTGGCTCCGCTCGTGAGTAGAGCGTTCTTGCCCAACAAGACCGGTGAGCCAGTTGCGTGCCCGTTGGATGGCGTCTCCATTGATTGTCTTGCAGGTGTTGATGAAAAGCGAAGCTGGCACCTGCTGAATAGCGAACGATACTCGTCGCCCGAGCTTGTTCGCCGCCGACCCGATCAAGCCTGACGCGCTCAACACCTAGTTGTGGCGATGCCACCCAATCGTAGTCCTGGGCAGCGACGGTAGCGCGCTGGTTGAAGTCAGCATTGATGAGCACTGGTGCGGTATCTCCAAGGAGTCAAAGAATTAAAAATCGAGCATGCCGGCTAAGCAGGCATGCCCGAACTCATATCAGTTACGACCGGCCATAACACCGCCGTCTACGTCCCAGATAGCACCGGTGACCCAACTGGCCTTTTCGGAGAGAAGGAAGACAACAACTTCGGCGACATCTTCAGGAGTACCTACTCGTCCGATAGGGTGGAAGCTATTGAAGCCCTGCAGCGCGGCATGAACTTCAGCTTTAGGAATGAAACCTTCGTAAATCGGGGTCTGCACCACCGCAGGTGATACGGCATTGACGCGGATATGCTTGGATGCAAGCTCCATCGCCAAGTGCTGAGTCAGCGAGTGCAGGCCAGCTTTTGCCATCGAATAGGCAGAGGAAGGAGTGGCGGCGATTGCCTGTTTGCCCCACATGGAGCCGATGTTGACGATGGCGCCGGGATTTCCCTTGGAGACGAGGTTCGCAGCGACTTTTTGCGTTATGAAGAAAGAGGCTTTGTTAAGTTGCATGTACTGATCGTAGTCAGCGTCCAAGTGCTCCAGAAAAGGCTTCGGGAAGAATACGCCCGCCGCATTCACCAGCAGGTCGACGTCCGCGTGGCGCTGATCAATTTCCTTCAGCAGCGTCGCAAGGCTTTCTGGGTTGGTCAGGTCTGCTGTGAG
Source organism: Pseudomonas sp. RA_15y_Pfl1_P11 (assembly GCF_963970975.1). Classification (NCBI taxonomy): domain Bacteria; kingdom Pseudomonadati; phylum Pseudomonadota; class Gammaproteobacteria; order Pseudomonadales; family Pseudomonadaceae; genus Pseudomonas; species Pseudomonas sp. RA_15y_Pfl1_P11. Next base: position 8,578 of record NZ_CAXAOY010000022.1, on the reverse strand, counting down.
TGCGCTTACAGTCCCTATTACGCCGAGCTCTTGGCGAGCTTGTTCGGTTTTTTCTGCGCGGCTGCCCACAATAACGACGTTGCCGCCTTGCTGTAAGAAGAGTCGGGCAGTTTCAAACCCCATACCACTGGTGCCGCCCACGACTAACAATTTTTTTCCGGCGAATTGACTGCTCATTTGAGTGCTCCAAAAAAGGTGAGTAATGGCATGCAGGAAGCCGAGAGCCTGTTGCCAGCCCAGAGGCTGACGTTTAAGTGTCTAGCCACCGATGTACTGCTGAGGTACGAGTGAAGTATTCGCTTCTACCGGGAGCTGAACAAACGAGATAAAGTGTCAGTACGATAAAGAAAAGGTTTACCGCTATGGTCGCGCCTGTGCACCTCAACGCGCTGAGAGCTTTCGAAGCCAGCGCTCGGCACCAAAGCTTTTCTGCTGCTGCGGATGAGTTGAATGTCACCCCCGCAGCCGTAGGGCAACTGGTACGCACGCTTGAGCAATGGTTAGGTACGTCTCTGTTTCATCGTGGCACCACCGGCAAATCACGTTTGGTCGCTACGGAGTCCGCTGAGCGCGCGCTTCCCGACATTCAGGCCGGATTCGAGCGGCTTACGTTAGGGGTAGGGCGGATGAGGGAACATTCACCTAACGGGGTGTTAACTGTCACGGTTAGTCCCGCCTTCGCTGCCAAATGGTTGTTACCGCGAATAGAGCGTTTCCATACGGCTTGGCCAGATACCGACGTTCGACTCGACACGCAACTCAAAGCGTTGGATTTCCAGGCTCAACGAATAGATATCGGCGTCCGATATGGTGCCGGTAAGTGGCCTGGTCTTATCGCAGAAAAACTGATGGACGAGGACATTTTCCCTGTGTGCTCCCCTAAGCTGAAAAACACTTCGGATTGTTTGAGCACTCTGGCCGAATTGGCCAATCAAACGCTGATCCACGATCTATCGATGGACGGTAGCGCTGGGTTCACTACTTGGGAAACCTGGTTGAGCTTGGCTGGGGCGAAAAATATACAGACGCGCCGGGGCATGAAGATCAACAACAGTGCAGCTGTGCTCCAAGCAGCGATAGATGGGCAAGGTATCGCGCTCGCGCGTAGCGTTATGGCAAGAGATGATTTGGCTGCAGGCCGCCTAATTCGCTTGTTTCCAGACATCCAGGTCGTTTCTCCGTTGGCCTACTACGTTGTATATCGTCCTGAGTGTGCGAACCTGCCGAGGTTGAAAGCATTTCGAGATTGGATATTTATGGAGGTGGCGCCTAATCAATGACCCGAAATCTCGCGTTCTTGACGATTATCATCTCAAGACTGAGAAAAGGGACAGCGGTCTGCAATTGCTCGGTACGCCTTGATCAAGACTGATCCGGCTGATGCAATTCCAGATTGCAGGAGTTTTCCACTCCTGCAATACTGACATTCATTAATCAACATAGACAGCCATGTGCAGGCTCAAGTCGACAGGCATTAGCTCTGAACGACTTGACCGCCTTTTAGCAGAAACACCTACAAAGGGAATTTTGCATTCAACCTGAACCACCTGGAAAATTGTGTTACAGCGCGATAATTTTGCTTGGGTATTCCTGAGAGGCGCAACCATCCTAAAACTTATACGTTAGCTGTGCAGCCATAATGTGTGCGCTATTATTGTATTCAGCTTTATAGCTAGGCTGCGCGCCATTTGTATCGACTTGATTAATGATTGTTGATGACTCACGCAAATAACCGTACGCAAGATCAACGGTCAGCTCACTGCTTGGTGAGAAAGCCGCGCCCAAAGTTATTGCATTTCTATTGCCAACTGGGAGTCGAACATTACGATGTCCTCGCTGGGCTGACCATCTCATTAAGTGCGGGTATCGCTGGCGTATTCGGTCACAAGATTGGCGCATTCGGGCGATCTTTCCAGGGGTAGAGCCCCTATCTTTATTTTAATGTCGTCAACCAGAATTTTTTTAAATCGCTCTAGCTATCAAAAATTATTATTCACTCTTTTTGATAACTATTCGTTTTACGTTCAGCGTCTACGGAGTGCTCAATTTGTCCTCGTTCGCAGAACAATGGACAAGCATTCCGAGCAATCAACGTCCGCGCGAATTTTTAGGACTTTTCCTACATTAATTTTTTTATCCGCTTGCTAGCGTGATCGAAGTTTTAAGTTTGCTCCGGCCACGAATGGCCAGAGAGCCTGTGTAGTCTTCTCTTTCAGCTTAAGGAAAAGCGTATGTTCGCGCCGGCCAATACTGCGCACTTCGCGTTACTGATCCCCTCCGTTCGCAACGACTTCAAGGTTTTGGCCTTTAAGGGCACTGAAGCCATCAGCAGCTTGTATGCGATCCAGGTTGAACTCGTCAGCGAGTCCCCTGATTTCGATCTGGAAAGCCTGCTCAGTCAGTCAGCATTCCTTCAGTTCGGCCTGAATGGCGAAGGGATTCATGGACGCATCGAGGATGTGTTGGTGGGGGACGCCGGTACACGCCTGACCCGCTACCACCTGACTTTGGTGCCCGCGCTGCACTATTTGCAGTTCAGCCATAACCAGCGGATTTTTCAGCATCTGACGGCGCCGCAAATCATCGCCCAAGTACTCAAAGGCCACGGCATCCTGGCCGATGCCTATTCCTTCCATGTCAGCAGCAGTCCCGAGCGCGAATACTGCACGCAGTATGGGGAATCCGACTACGAGTATGTCCAGCGGTTGTGCAGCGAGGACGGGATGTCGTGGCACCACCAACACGATCAGGATGGTCATCATCTGGTATTTACTGACGACCAGACCTATTTCCCCAAGTTGGGCGAAACACCGTATCAGCAAGGTTCTGGCCTGGCGGCGGATCACCCGGTCATCAGCCAGTTCTCTATGCGCTTCAGCACCCGAACCAGCACGACCACGCGACGGGCCTATGATCTAAAACGCCCAAGCCTGTTGCTGGAAAGCCAATTCACCGCAGAGTTCACACCGGCACTCGAAGACTACCGCTACCCGGTGCTGATCGAGAATGAAAAGCTCGGCAAACAGCTTGCCCGACAAGCCCTGGAGCGGCACCGCGCTGACTACCAGTTGGCCGAGGGCAAAAGCGACCAGCCGAACCTGCGCAGCGGTCACTTCTTCGACCTGACCGAGCATCCGCGTCAACAATGCAACGACCTGTGGTTGTTGCTCAGTGTGACCCACTCAGGCAAGCAGCCCCAAGTTCTGGAGGAAGCGATCACCAGTGACGTCAACCCCGACGACGGCTTCACCCAAGGTTACCGCAACAGCTTCAGTGCGATTCCCTGGGATGTGTTCTACCGTCCGCCGTTGGTGACGCGTAAAACGGTGTTGGTCAGCCAGACGGCCCGCGTCACAGGCCCTGCGGGGGAAGAAATTTTCTGCGATGAATATGGTCGGGTGAAGGTTGAGTTCCACTGGGATCGCGCCGAACTGGGCAGCGACAAGAGCAGTTGCTGGCTACGCGTGTCGAGCAGTTGGGCGGGTGAAAGCTTCGGTGCGGTGACCATCCCGCGCATCGGCATGGAAGTGGTGGTGACCTACCTGGAAGGCAATCCTGACAACCCGTTAATCACGGGGTGCGTGCCTAACAAGGTCATGCCTGTGCCGTACCCATTGCCCGCGAACAAAACTAAAACCATGTTGCGCAGCCACAGCTCGCCGCGCACTGGCGGCTACAATGAACTGTCGATTGAAGACCGGGCGGGGCAGGAAAAAATCTACTTGCGCGCCCAACGCGACATCCAGCAATTGGTCCTCAACGACAGCGATACCAAGATTGGTAACGACCGCCGTGAACAGATCACCCGCGACAGCCACAGCCTGATTGGCAATGACCGATCAGAACAAGTCGACAAGAACAGTTCCAGCTTGATCAAGGGTGACGAACTGCATAACACCGAAGGCCTGCGCAACACCCTGATTGGTGGCGACGAGGTGATCTCGATCACCGGCAACAGCAGCACCACGGCCGGTGGCACGCTGGTGATTCAGGCTGGATCTCAAGCCCATGTCACCGCGACCAATGTGGTGATCGATGCGGGCATGAGCCTGACGCTTGAGGCAGGTGGACAGTTCATTGTGATCAACTCAGGGGGCATTTTCAGCAGCGTACCCATTGTTCAAGGTGGCGCGCCCGTCGCAGGGATCCCTGCGCAGCAGGCCCTTTCGGTTATACCGATGGTCGCCGAGGCGTTGGTTGCTCCGTCACTGGTCACGCAAACATCGGCGTTGATTCAGGCCGCACGTCACGCCGCACCGGTCTGTGCGGTGTGTCAAAAACTTGCGGAGTTGACTGCATGAATCAGGCTTATTTACTACTGGATGGTGCTCAGATCGACAACCTGTCCGAGCGCCTGCTGTATCAGGGGGAAAACACTAAGTTTCAGTCGCTGTATCAGCACACTGCCTACAACAAGCTGGCGGATATCGGCCCGATACTGGTGCCGGTTTCCCCCAGCAGCCCGTTGGCCCACATCTTTGCACTGGAGTGGAGTGCAACGGCGGGTATCTGGCTGGAGTCAGAGGCCGGTGAAGACGTTGTATTTCAGCACCTGCGCAGCCTGATTCACGCCCGCGTCGAGGGCGATGCCACGGTCCTTTTTCGTTACTACGACCCCCGTATCACGCGTTTGTGGCTGACTGGTCTGGAGCCCCAGGCGCGTGATCGATTGATGGGGCCAATCCGACTTATTTTGCTGCCGGAATTGGCTCACGATTCCGGATGTATTCGTCAGGAAAACCCTGAACAGCCCATCGGGCAGTACACGGATAAGCCTTGGTTATGCCTTACCCCAGAACAACTGGCTCAGTTGAGCGAAGCCAAGCGGCTACGTCTTGCCCAGCAGTTGATCGAACATTGTCAGCAGCACTTCCCTCAATGCCTGCAAGGATTGGATCACGCCGCACAGCAGCAGTGGGTCACAACCTGTCAGCTCAGCGCTGAAAGGCAAGGCTACGCTGCCGCCGATGAAGTCACTCGCTGGGCCAGCTTTCACGCCTTACTAGGTAATGACTTTCCTGACGCTCCCGGCCATGCCGTTTACCGACAGATTCTCACCGAACCTGGGGTTTTACCTGAGCAACGCCTGGACAACCTGAGTGCTGAACTAAAGCGTCAGCAACTCACCGATAAGGAACTATCCGTATGAGTGCTGAAAAACTGGCCATGGTTGACCAGTTGGCTCAGGCAGACCGAGCCGCCAAGGCGATGCCCCACGAAGATATCAACAGTTCAATTACGCCCTGCCCAGCCCACCAATCCGACATATTCGTAGTGCCCGTGCGGTATGCCCTGGCAGAAGAAAAAGCCGCCCATCCTTGCTGCATGCCCGGCGTGGCTACCCAGAGCCACCCTATGGCCGCCCGCCGCCTGCGGGGAGGTTTTCTTTATCTGTGGCAGGACCAGGGGCCTCTCAAGCGCTATGCCATCGGGCCGAATGGTTTGCTGAGTGAACAAGCGCTGGAAGCCGATGCCACCGTTGTGCTGGATGGCACCCTGACAGGTCTGGCCCTGAAGAAAATCTATGATGCCTGGATGCTCTATAGCGAGTTCCCACTGAATCCGGAACACTGCAAGGCGCTGAGCGACAGCAGCGCCAAACGCAGTGCGCACATGCGTCACGTTGCCTTGCGCACGGTGGCTAACGAGCTACAGGCGCCTCATTGCCCGCCGCTGGCCAAAGCCGATCAGGTCATGGCCGAACTCATCGCGGCCACCTATGCCCGGTCGATGAAGGCTGACCAACAACGGGGCGGTGACGATACGGATGCACTGGGTGCGACCGCGATGAAAGACCCGACGACCCTGAACATCAATGCCTATACCGAGGCCATGCACCGTTCACGTGAGCGGGAGAAAGTCATCGCCCAACACCCCGAGGCCAGTGATCAGCCTCCGGGCGAGTGGAGTGCCGAACGGTGGGAGGGGCAGAGCACTCAGGATTGGCTGGAAACCGCCAAAGCGCAGGCCAAAGGTTTGTTCCCGGTCTTCGCGTGCCTGGATGACGACCTGGGCGTACTGCGTGATATCAACCATGAGCAAGAGTCGGTGGAGGCGCGACACGAACAGTGGATCGGTGATAACAACCTGCGCCTAAGCATCGGTGGATTTATTCGCAGTCTAGTCAGCGAAGATGGGGCTGAACTGGCGGGCACTCTCAGCTATCGCTACAAGAGCCGTGACATCAACCTTACTCCTGAGCAGGGTAAGGTCATGCTGGATGCTCAGCACCAGCTGGACGATGCGCTCAAGGATGAAACCCATGCCCGTCAATACGGCGGTCAGCCGAGCGCGAGCGAAGCCTCCGCCCGTGATGCGCGAATTGCCAGTATCGTTGCGCCCGTACAGGCCTTTATTCCGGCCGATTTGTACAACGAAGCGGAATACGTGGTGCGTGAATACCGTGCTGAAAAGCAGGCCAACCTCGACAACGATTTCCTCAGTGCCAAGGTCGGCAAGTATATCGATCTGACAGCGATGAACAGCTGGCTCGATACCACCGCGCCAGCGCATTTCCAGCATGTCGAACAACGCCATCAGACACTGTTTGCGGACCGGGACGTTTACCTCAAACGGTCCGCCAGCGGCACCTGGTTTGTCGATTACTATGACCTGGACACACGGCACTGGTTAACCGACCTGGCCACCGGTTGCCTGACCGCCCAATGCATTCGTGCCCAAGGTGCCGAACAATACGCCGACTACGTGCAGGCCGCCGATGGCGGCGCACTGACACAACTGTTCCGTGCCTGGACGCCCTCGCTCGATGCGGGCATTAACAACACCACTCGCCTGGGCGAGTTGATGGCTGCGCTGGCCGCTGAGAATATCGCGGCTACCCATCAGGCACTTGCGCCACTGGCCGCGCCGATTCTGGACGACCTTGCGAGCATGGCCCGAGACGCCCATGGCGCATGGAGCGTGCTGGTCAACCGTCTGGCTGCGTCGTTGCTGTTACTCAAAGGCGATAAAACCTTCAGCAGTGCCTGGCTGGGCGTCTTCGTTGCTGCTCGCCTGGGCAGCGAGGCCCGTTTACAGTCTGTGAGCGAGGGAGGCACTCAAGTCTGGAGATTACTGGGCCAACAAGCGGAAGGGCTGACCCAATGGGCCCGCACCACGGGGGAAGCCATTGGCGTCGGACGCGTGTCAGGCATCGCGAACTCCTCCTTCGTGACCAATAGCGGTGGGGTCGTGCCACTGGCGGCCTTGCTGCTGAACACGCTCAATGCGAGTAACTACTTGAGTCAGGCCGCAGCCGTGAAGGGGATGGACAGTCAGCGCGTCAACGATACGGTGTCAGCATCGTTGTATGCTGCCGCCGCGTTGACGGCGGTGATTGACAATCAGGTGCGGCAGGGGTTGGGGAAGGATCGACTTCACTTCTTTGGCTCAGCGGCCCCAACCTTGACGCTGTTTGGTGGGGTGATTGGTGGGTTGTCATTTGGCGCGGCCCTAAACGAATACAAGTCACTGCAACTACAACTGGAAAGCAGCCAGACGCATATCGATCCTTGGTTGCAGATGCGCAAGGCAGTAGTTACGGGCCAGGTAACTGCCTATGGGGCTCAAGCGCTATTAGGCTTTGGCCAGACGGCGAGAGCCTTGGCGGGCTTAGTGGAAGTGGAGGCGGCGATCATGCGCTACTCGCTATGCATGGGCCCGCTCAACTGGATCATGTTCGCGCTGGGTGTGCTGTACCTGATCACTTGGTTCTTTCAGCAAACCCCTCTGCAAAACTTCCTCAACTTCTGCTGCTGGTCAAAAGCCAGAGCTGGCAATCTAGAGCCTATTGCGGCCAAAGCACAGAAAGACGAACTTAACCAACTCTACGGCATCCTGTATACCCCCCGCGTCAGCGCAGAAAGCAGCTCGGTGATGGGCAGTTCCAATGGCCCTTCCGGACTGACCTCCGTAAATGCCATCAATAGCTTGACAATTGACTTGCCAGGGGCTGAACCGGGCAGCGCCTACCTGGAACTGAGTCTGATCGGTGATCCGGTGGATACCCAGCGCTACCGCGACTTGATCAAAAACAGCCCGACCAACAACTACCAACCGCCTCGCCCTTGGCGGGATATGGCACCGCACTGGCTGCCCGGCAGTACCTGCTGCTGGATACCCGCTAACGAAGGCCAAGGTTTACGCCTGAGCGGCCCCTTCAGTTCAGTACAAGGTGTCCTTAGCACCCCACCCAGCACGATCTCCCTGCGCTTGCGGTATCGCACGCCATTGACCGCGCTGCTGGGCGCCCGCAACTTTATCGGCGGTGAACGCGGCGTGGCCTTTACCCTGAGTGACAACGGAGGTGTGATCGCCCTGCGGGATGATCCGACACCGGAACTGGATCGTGTGCCAAGCTATCCGCTCGACAGTGAGCGTTCAGGCTCTACTTACCTGCAACCTAAGGACAGCGCATGAGCACGCCACCGGCAGGCACCACAAAAAAAAGGATGTTTGCGCGCAATGACTACTTGGCGCCGTTGCCCATTCCCACCGGTGAAAAACCCTCGGATGTGCTCAACACCATTTGGCGCAAGAACGAGGTGTTTCTCGACATCGGAAACTACAGCATCGGCTC